>JADHUM010000005.1 GCA_016784545.1 Candidatus Neomarinimicrobiota bacterium | reverse complement strand
AAATTCGCAGCTCCGACTAAGAATTACCCACCGGGCCAACATGGTCCGACTTATCGCCGTAGACCCTCTGAGTATGGTTTACAGCTAAAAGAAAAACAAAAGATGAAATACCTTTATGGTGTTCTTGAAAAACAGTTCAGAAACTATTTCAAGAAATCAAACCTGAAACAAGGTATCACTGGTCACAACCTCGTGGTTATGCTGGAAAGCCGTTTAGACAATACTGTGTATCGTCTTGGCTTTGCCAGAACCCGCCGTCAGGCTCGTCAGCTTGTCAATCATGGACACTTTCTTGTGAATAACAAAAAAGTCAATATCCCCAGTTATCAGATGAAACCAGGTGATATAATTAAAGTCCGTGAGAAGAGCAAAAAGCTTGATCTTATCCATGATTCAATGCGTCGTGTTCAGGGGGAAGGTTCAAATCCCTGGTTGAGACTAGACAAAGCGAATATGGAGGGGATCTATGTCGAAGCCCCGGCACGTGATCAGGTTCATGATGAATTCAATGAGCAGCTCGTTGTTGAGTTGTACTCCAAGTAATAAAGTGAAGAAAGGATAATATGCCTAACTTTCACATACCTACATCGTTTAAGATTAAAGAAGGCGGCAGTGACAATCAACAGAGTTTCATAGTTGGTCCACTGGAGAGGGGATATGGCGTTACTATAGGTAATGGCCTACGTCGTGTTTTACTCTCTTCGATGCCTGGAGCTGCAATTACCAGCGTTCGCATGGACAATGTGCTCCATGAGTTTGCAACTATCAAAGGGGTTAAGGAAGATGTTACTGACATGATTCTTAACCTGAAAGGTGTTCGATTCAAATTACTCGAATCAAACCCTGACAAAGTTCAGTTGACACTCAAGGGACCTCATATGTTCACTGCTGGTGATATCACTAATGGTGGGGATCAGTTTGAAATTCTGAATCCTGATCATCATATCGCCACGCTTAATGATGAAGCTGAGATCAACATCGAATTAAGAATCCAACGTGGTCGTGGATACGTTCCTGCAGATGAGAACAAACTGCCAGACTATCCCATCGGTACCATTTTCATCGATAGTATTTTCTCCCCTGTCGTAAAAGCTACCTATGAAGTTATTCAACTTCAGGGTGCCGAGGATGAAGATCTTGAGATGCTGGAATTAATGATCCAGACAGATGGAAGTCTTGCTCCCCAGGAAGCTGCCAATTACGCTGCCAAGATGCTGATTGACCATGTACGCATTTTCGTTACAGAAGATATCAAGCTCATTACTGAGCCTGAATCAGAAATTGACGAAGAAGTTCTGCGTATTCGCAATGAACTCAAACGCAGTATTGATGAACTCGAATTATCTGTACGTTCCTATAATTGTCTTCAGGCTGCAGAGATTAAGAATATTTCTGATCTTGTCAGCAAAGAAGAACAGGAGATGCTCCGCTATAAGAATTTTGGCCGGAAATCTCTCACAGAGCTCAACGAAAAACTTGCTGAGCTTGGTTTGCATTTTGGAATGGACATTGATAAATACATGTCTGAAGAATAGGCTGGTTTAATAAATGCGACATAGAAAAGATGGTAGAAAACTAGGCCGGACGGCCAGCCACCGTAAAGCCATGCTGGCTAACATGGCGGCAAACCTGTTCCTGCACAAACAGATTCGGACGACTCACCCCAAGGCCCTTGAAGCTCGCCGTTTAGCTGAAACGCTGATCACAAAGGCCAAAAAAGGTGATATCCATTCTCGCAGGATGGTTTTAAAAGTAATTCCTCATAAGGATGTTGTTAAAATTCTTTTTGATGAAATTGCGCCACAGTATGCTGATCGTAATGGTGGCTATACTAGAATCATTAAGCTCGGACAACGCAAGAATGATGCAGCACATGTTTCCATTCTAGCGCTTGTGGATTTTGACCCTTCTGCTGAAGCTGTCAAAGCAAAAACAAAAGCTAAGGCCAAAAAAGCTCCAGTTGCCGCTGAAGAAGTGACTCCTGAAGTGGAAGCAGCTGCCGAAGTAGCTCCAGCAGAGGTTGTTGAGGCTGTGACTGAAGAAGTTGCAGAGGAAACCACCAAAGTTGTTGCTGAAGAAGTTGCTGAAGAAGCTGAGGCTACTGAAACCCCTGCTGTCGAGGCAGAGGAATCGGAAGCTGAATCGAAGACATCCTGATCATTGACTCTTCATTGAGAATTTGATGATTCTGAGATATTTAAAGGCAGGGATTCTCCCTGCCTTTTTCGTTTTAATTGCCCTACCCGCTTTACTATCAGCAAAACCAGTGCAAGGGATCTGGGTAGTACGCCACTCTATTACATCGCCACAAAAGGTTCGCAAGCTGGTTGAGTTTGCTGCATCAAACGGTTATACCGACTTGTTTATTCAGGTTCGAGGTCGTGGGGATGCCTATTACTCCAGCCAAATTGTCCCACGCTCCACGCTTTTACCCCGTGGAGATTATGACCCCCTGCGTGACATCATTCCTCTGGCTCACTCCTATGGAATTAAAATTCATGCCTGGGTGAATATGTATCTTTCATGGTCTGCCCGAAAAATGCCATCTGATCCAAACCACATTGTGAATCGATACCCCGAATGGGTTGAAGTCAACGGTCGTGGTAAAGGTGATTTGGAATTTATTTCACAGAATGGACGAAACGGACGAGAGGGTGTATTTTTATCTCCTCTGAATGATGATGCGAACCATCACTTGCTGACTGTTATCAATGAATTGGTCCAAAATTATGAACTGGATGGTATTCATTTGGATTATGTTCGATTCCAGGATCGCGACTATGGCTACAATCGTGCAGGTCGCAAAAAATTTCTCATGCAATACAATGTGGATCCCATCACACTCGGTAATGGAAAAGGTTCCTACTGGTATCGCCTCAATCCTGAGGACAAGGAAAAGTATTGGTTGTACTGGAATAATTTTCGTCGAAATGAACTGACTTCGTTTATTGGCGAAATTAATGACAGTATCAAGCGTATACGTCCAGACATAAAGTTTTCTGCTGCAGTCAAGCCCAAGCCTGAAATTGCCCGAACTCGTTTTTTCCAGGATTGGCCAACCTGGCTCAAAAACGGCAGCATGGATTTCGTGATCCCCATGAATTACGCCACAGCAGACTCAGATTTCAAACGTAGTATGACCATGATGAAAAATGAAAAATTGAATCCTGATCAAATCTATATGGGTATCGCTACCTATAATCAAAATAGTTTTACTTCGTCTGCAAAAATTGCACATTCAAGGCATGCTGGATTCCAAAATCTTATTATATTTTCCTATGATACCTATGTAAAGGATCCTCGATATTTCGACCAGATTCATCGCAGCTTAAAAAAATAGGAGGCAATATGGGGCGTATCATCACACCGCCAACGGGCAGTAAATTGCATTGTAAGGGTTGGCACCAGGAAGCTGCTTACCGCATGATACAGCACAACCTGAGTCCTGATGTAGCTGAAAATCCAGATGAATTGATAGTATATGGGGGATATGGCAAAGCCGCCCGTAACTGGGAATCTTTTGATGCCATTCTAAAGAGTCTTAAATCTCTGGAGAATGATGAAACACTCATGATTCAATCGGGAAAACCTGTCGCCGTTTTTAAAACCCACACCCAAGCTCCTCGCGTTCTCATCAGTAATTCCATGTTGGTCCCCAAATGGGCCACCTGGGAGCATTTTAACGAGCTGGATAAAAAAGGCTTGATGATGTACGGCCAAATGACGGCTGGAAGCTGGATATATATTGGATCCCAGGGAATTCTCCAGGGAACCTACGAAACATTGGCATCTCTGGCCAAACAACATTACCAGGCTGATCTCACAGGCAAAGTTGTGGTTACCGCAGGTCTCGGAGGAATGGGTGGAGCACAACCCCTGGCAGTAACCATGAACAATGGCATAGCGTTGGTGGTTGAAATTGATCCCACACGGATTCAAAGACGACTGGATACCCGTTACCTGGATAAGTCTACCAAAGATCTGGCACAAGCCTTGGTCTGGATTAAAGAGGCGAAAAAAAATAAACAGGCAGTCAGTATTGGACTGGAAGCCAATGCCGCAGATGTCCTGCCTGAACTAATCTCCAGAGGATTTATTCCTGATGTGGTTACCGATCAGACATCTGCCCATGATGAATTGAGGGGTTATTATCCCAGGGGCATCAGTTTTTCAGAGGCCAATGCCTTGCGTGAATCTGACCCTGATAAATATATAGCCATGAGTTATAAATCCATGGCCAGACATGTAGAGGCCATGCTCTCCTTCCAAAAGGCAGGATCCATTGTTTTTGACTACGGAAACAATATCCGAGCCCAGGCTGAAACGGCTGGAGTAAAAAATGCCTTCGATTTTCCAGGTTTTGTTCCAGCATATATAAGACCCCTCTTTTGTGAGGGCAAAGGTCCCTTTCGATGGGTTGCCCTTTCTGGGGATCCACAGGATATTTATCGCACGGATAAACTTGTAAAGGAGTTGTTCCCAGAAGATGAAGCACTGATTCGCTGGATTGATATGGCTCAGGAGCGAATCGAATTTCAGGGATTACCCAGTCGAATCTGCTGGCTAGGCTATGGTGAGCGTGCAAAACTGGGTCTCGCCATGAATGAGTTGGTTCGCAATGGAGAAATCTCAGCTCCCCTGGTCATTGGTAGAGATCATCTAGATTCAGGCTCCGTCGCATCTCCAAACCGGGAAACTGAATCCATGTTAGATGGCTCAGATGCTGTAGCAGACTGGCCCATACTCAATGCCTTGGTCAATGCAGTTGGTGGCGCCAGTTGGATATCAGTGCATCACGGCGGAGGTGTCGGTATGGGTTACGCCATACACGCTGGTATGGTCATTTTAGCTGATGGAACCAAGGAAATGGATGAGCGCCTGCAGCGTGTGCTTACCACAGATCCTGGAATGGGTGTAGCGCGTCATGCGGATGCAGGTTATCCAAGAGCCATCGAGGTTGCCAATGAGCGTGGTGTCAAATTACCCATGATAAATGGATAATTCCAAGACCCTCGCATGAACTACTCCAGTATAAACGGGATTACAAATCTAGGTCAATGGGTGACCTGGAATCCGCTTCAAAAGCAGATGGAAGTAGGGGAAGGGGGCACCTGGATCATTGAAGATGGTCTTTTTGCAGAGTACCACCCAAAATCTTTCTCGGATAAAATATTTCTGAATGCTCAGGGTTGTCTTTTGACACCAGGGTTAATCGATTCACACACACATCCTGCTTTTGCCACCACCCGGGAGTTGGAATTTGAAATGCGATCTCAGGGTAAAACCTACCAGGAAATTGCAGAAGCTGGTGGAGGAATTCGCAATTCAGTCAGAGAACTACGAGAAATCTCAGAATCCGAACTTACTGATCTGGTTGAAACTCGCCTTAATCTCATGCTCCAGCATGGAACCACCACCGCAGAGTGCAAAAGCGGCTACGGTTTATCCACTGAAGCGGAGTTAAAGTCACTAAGGGCCATTCAAACTGCATCAGGAAGAACACCTCTCAAGACCTTCTCTACGCTTCTGGGAGCCCATGAAGTACCAGATGAGTATCGACATGATCGAAATTCATATATAGATATCATTGTTAATGATATGATTCCAGCAGTCTCCCAGCAAAAACTTGCTGAGTTCTGTGATGTCTTCTGTGAGCATGGTGTCTACACCATCGAGGAGACTGAGAAAATCCTTACTGCGGCTCGAAAACATGGGATGCAATTAAAATTCCATGCCGATGAGTTTGTATCCAGCGGGGGCGCTGAGCTGGCTGTAAAAATGGGAGCACTCTCAGCCGATCATCTCATGGCAATTTCAGATGCAGGAATCTCAGCTCTGGCTGATTCAAATACAGTAGCGACGCTATTGCCGGGAACCACATTCTTCCTGGGTACAAACACCTGGGCACCAGCAAGAAAACTTCTTGATGCAGGCGCGACTCTGGCATTGGCCACTGATTTCAACCCCGGCAGTAATATGAGTCTTTCCATGCCATTTATTCTCACGCTGGCAGTGATTTACCTTCATTTGACGCCACTTGAAGCACTCCAGGCAGCCACCTCAGGAGCTGCTAAATCCATGGGAATAGAGAAGTCCACAGGGTCTATCTACCCAGGATTGAGCGCAGATGCCGTGTTGTGGCAAGCTGATAATTATCGCCAATTGCCCTACTTCTACGCTAGCAATCGAGTCCACCACGTTGTAGTGGATGGTAAGGCAATTCTCTAAATCTTTGAAATTGTATAGTTGCCATCCCATATCGCTTGATTCAGACCGAGCAAAACGTATATTGCCCAATCGTAAAACTTGATTGGTGGAGGAAAACCGTGAAATTTAAAAAACTGACCATAATTGTTCTAAATCTGTTACTCCTTTCTTCTCTTAGCCTGGCTCAATCCAGTTCGGCTATGTACAAAGAAGCTTCAAAAATATTTAAGAGTTATCGCTACGAAGTCGACTATGCCGATTTTCAAATGAAAACCTATGAGGAAGATGGACACACTATTCTCCAGCTTCTGGTAATTCTAAAATCAGGTAGAAATCGCTTTGATGAATGTCTCTTGGTCGCATATGCTGCCAGCGGTGCTGCTATAGAAAAAACGAATACCGCTATTGACCGGGTGAGTGTGGTCGTGAAAGTACAGTACAAAGAAGAGGTGTCCATCGCTGCCACTGCAGATGCAGGTGATGTAGTCAAACTCTATAAAGAAGAGATGGATGTTTCTACATTTATGGGGCGATTGACCTGGCATTAAGCAACACGCCATAATTTCATTGATATTTAAAGCGAGGATTAGATGCCTCGCTTTTGTTTAGGACTGGAATAGAGGTAAAAATGAGGTTTTCAAAAGACACCACCAGACGAGTCGCCATATTTCTCTTGAGCTTGTTTTTGATGGGTTGTGCCTCCCTGATAGGACCAGACATCAAACCGGGAATAGCTCTGTTTGAAGAGGGTAAGTATGGCGCTTCCCTGGAGCATTATGAGACCATTATTGAAGCTGGCAAGGCCAATGGAAAGGTCTATCGGTTGGCCTATGAGAGTGCCTTCAAAGCCGGGAAACGGGTGACTGCAGGGAAGTATTACCAGGAAGCCATTAAGGCTGGATTCGATTCGGATTCACTGGTGTCACTGGCCACAAATCTTTGGTATGATAGAGCTTTAACCACCATGGGCTCCAATAATTGGAAAGAAGCCAGGAAAGCTGCTGCTCAGATCGGTGATCTGGCAAAAGACTCCAAGCAGGATAAATTTTGTACCCTTATCCTGGCTGGGAAGAAAAAATTTGATCGTGGGGCTCACAAAGGATTGTGGGATGCCATCAGTGACTATAGCAAAGCCGCCAACTATGATAAGAGCTCAGGTTTACCTTATTTTTTGATGGGGCAGGCCAGATATAAAAATAATCGGACGGATTATGATGCTGCGCTTGAAGATCATTACGAAGCAATTCGCATCGAACCAGGTGGGGAATTTGTTAAACAGGCCAAAGCAGATATTAAAAAGATTGAAGGCGTAAAGAAGAAGATGAATGCTTTCTGGGGGAAGTAGGACATTTAATTGTGAATTGTGAATTGTGAATTATCCTGCCGAATAATGCTACCTGACAAGGCATATTTAATATGTTTGAAACATACCCCTATTTTATAATTGACACTTTCTGAACTATTACATCGTTTCCAGACCGAAGACTGATGAAGTACAAACCACTTATAAGGGATAGATCCCTTGCAATCGATATATTTTTTGCAGAACCCCCGCTTCTACCAGATAGCAGTGTTTCTGAGTGCAGAGCATGTCCTTTTAAATCATAGATGTCGAGCTTCACAGCTTGCTGATCCGATGTCCAAAAGCTGATATTCATCATGGAGTTAGTCGGGTTTGGATAAACAATAAATTGTTCAAGCACTGAACTGCTATTAGAGTCATTAAAAGAGATACTGTTCGTGGCATCGTATTCAATTATGATTGCTGGCGTGAAGTAGGCAGGTGGATAAGTGCTTGCAGAAAAACATAACCAATCGTTGTACATATCATCATCATGCTCGACTCGAAATCTTAGTCGATATTGACTTTTACTTCTGCCTGAATTGATATCGTTGGTAATGTTTTCAAGTATATTTATCTCTTTATACCCGTTCTCCGGGCTATCAGATATAGTACCAAAACCTGATTGAAGCGTTTGAGCATCCCCATTATCACCTGCTGTCCAATCTACAGTGTCAAGTGTGTCCCCATAGGTGATATGGTCAATCAGGCATGGATAGTTATGACCACTAAAACTAGGAAAAACATCAGAGCTGTTATCACCTGTAGAGTGTAATTGATACACTCTTAATATTGCGCTAACGATGGACTCACTGGTATAATCCAATGAATCAATCGAGAAGCTTAAATATGCCCTGGTAGATATTGGATAAAAATCCCAGTCCAATCCGTCACCAACAGACATTTCTGAGGAATAGGTCGAGGGTATCAATTCTCCCAACTCATAATAGTGTACTATGTGCCCGTCCAGAAGAGGCTCAGAATACAAAGTGTCCGGGCTAAAACAATGGGCCAATAAAGGGAAGCAAAGTTGAAATGAGAATCCTGCTACTAACCAGTAACTTTCGATAGTAACAAAATCCAGAGCTTTCTGCTTTTTAAATATTATGGCAATAATAGTGATCAATAAATTCATCTATTATTCTCAAATTTGATGTCCAGATGCTTTGTTTATCAACCGTATCCCTTGTATCCACCTACGGTGATCCCCAATCCATAAAATCAAACGCGAGTTGTGTATAATTCTCAAAACTAATCTCTCCATTGTAGGCAAATTGAGATTCAGCATACACAAAATGATGAAAGTGAGGGGGTTCTCCGAACCCATATATATCCCCACTCAGATGAAAAATATATTCTAACGTATCAGCTTGAGCGAATGTTAATAATGGATAGTTGACATAATCATAATGTCCATAACGATTAGCCACTGCCCAAATAAGTCCAGGTAACTGTTGATAGTACTCAGCTAACAACACAGGATGAAATTGATAATTAGTGTACGCACGAGCAAACCCTAGATTTTTAGATGTCACGACGATTGAATCTGGTCGGTAACGTTCTGGAATGCTTGAATAATCTGTGTATAGACCTTGGATCAACATTTCGATCCTGGTGCTATCGAATCCTAGTGATAACGACCCAACAGCCCAAGGTGGAAGGAAACGAATCGAGTCAACAAAAGGAAAAGTGTCACGATATACTTGACGCAATTTATTGAGGTGGTACAACTGACTCTGTAACAGAGTGTCAGGCGCTTCAATTGTCTGTGCCAGGTAGTATGCGATAACAGTGGCTTCAATGCTATCTCTCGCCGTTAAATTGAGATCAGGGAATGGCGGTGCTTCAGGTTGTGGGGCTTCTTCACAAGAAATTAGTGCCAGAATTAATAACATAATTGTTGAGAGTAGCGTATTAAAGTATGGCTTCATAATGAGGCTAACTCACAATTAATTGGATACTATTGTAAAACGAAAGATACTGCCTTAGACCCTAATCAACTACTCCTCAGTCTTCTTCTTAAAAATCATGGCTTTCTCAAATCGATTCTCACTGCCATCCATGATTCGCTTGATATTGCTGCGGTGTGTGAAAATTATGAAGAAGGGAATCAGGAGGGAAAAGATCCTCAGAGTCAAAGATATCGGTGCCTCAGGGTTGATACCCTCAATGATAAAGAGTGTAATGGGAAGCGCACTGGCAGCCAACATGCTACCCAGAGAAACCATGCCTGTAGATATGAGGGTAATAATGAAAACCAGGAGGCATATGGGCAAAGCGATGGGGAAGAGTGCGATCAACATTCCAGCCAGTGTACCCACTCCCTTACCACCTTTAAACCCGGCAAATACTGTGTAGGTATGTCCCAGGACTGCAGCAAACCCGGCGATGATCATCAGGGCATCAGGATTGTTGGCAAACAGGATGGATTCAGAATGAAGATGACCCGCTGTATAGGCAGGTAACCACCCTTTAAATACATCAATGATTGTCACAAATAATGCTGGTTTCCAGCCAAAGGTGCGAAAAATATTGGTCGCCCCTGCATTGCCTGAGCCATGCTCACGGATATCGGTTTTATACTTCAGCTTGGAAACAATTATACTTGTAGGTGTTGATCCCAGCAAATATGCAATCAATATGAGAATAAGTAGTTCAATCATTTTTCGCCCCTTTATTTGGTTGTCTCAGAATATAAGTAAATTTCCGGTTTGAATATCCCCCAAAATGGATCATGACCTAATGGTATTGGAGAGCAATACCAATTGCACCCACACCAGCATGAACACCCAGAGCCGGGCAAAAATCAGATACAAATACTTGGGCTTCAGGATAGGTAGATTCAAACACAACCTTCAATGCCTCAGCAGTATCCGGGTTCACGCCATGGACAATACCAATTCGTTTGATGGATTTACCCCTGGCCTTTTTTAACACGAATTTTTCAAACTTTTTAAATATGTTTTTTCGACCAAAGGTGACACCACATGGTTTAAGGAAACCATCCCTGGTGATGCTTAGCACAAGATTTAATCCCAGCAAATCTATCAGTCGCTTCTTGCCCACACTTAGACGTCCACCTTTTTGGACGGCATCCAGAGTTTTTAAGGCAATAAATATATTGGTTTTTTCAATGGTATCATCAGCAAGCTGCGTCAATTCTGGAAAACTCAATTCCTGCTCAATGGCCTCTGCAAGTTCTAGTGCAATCACACCCGTCCCGGCTGAAACAGAGAGTGAATCAATAATGGTTTGGTGTTGCTTGAACTTCACTTTCTCCAGCGCTGCCGAAGCATTTTGAAAAGTACCACTCAAAACCTGGGGGAGGTGCAGTGAAATAACAGATTCATAGTGCGAGGATAGGAATTGGTACATCCGTCTGAAATCAGCCGGTGGTGGTTGTGAAGTTTGGGGATGATGCTTTGAATCAGTAAGCTTGGCATAAAACTCATCATTGGTGATGGTCACTCGATCAATATACTGTTCTTTTCCAAAATTTAATCTGACCGGAACAACATGTATGTGATGTTTTTCCAGGATGTCTGGGGGGAGATCACAGGTGGAATCAACCACCAGGGCAATCTTTTGTTGAGAACGAACGCTCTTATTCTGCTCTCGCATGTCATCAACTTTTTGCTGCTGGATCTCTCCATATTTTGCCAGGGTGTCAAAGAGATTTCTGGGATCATCGGTATGAATATGCACTTTTGCACGATGCTTGGATCCTGCGATAACAATACTATCGCCCAGTGGTTTCATGGTTTGACTGAGTTTATCGCGGGGTATGTCTTCCCCTACAATGATACACTCCGTGCAGAAGGGGAAGGAGAGACTATCAGCATCAATCTCATTCAACCCAAGGGCAGCGTTAGAAAAACCGGTATCAATGTTTGGTAGTTTACGAATGTCCCCAGTGTCCATGAAATTCATGACACCTTCCAGAATACTGAGGAATCCTCGTCCGGCTGCATCGACGACACCGGCATCCTTAAGTACCTGGAGTTGTTCAGGTGTGTATTCCAGAGCCTTCTGAGCTGCTTCAAGGGAAATCTTCCACACCTTTTGAAAGTCAGGACTCGTTTTTGAAGCCTCAATAAAGCTATCGCTCCAGCCTCGGAGCACAGATAATATTGTCCCTTCGACGGGATTCATCAGGGCAGTATATGATTCGTCCACTGCTATTTTGGTCGCCTCGGCAAATTGGCTGGTATTGACTTCTGCATAGGGTTTTAAACCCACACTGAGACCCTGAAAAAACTGAGCCATGATGACTCCTGAATTCCCCCGGGCATTATCCAAAGCTGCTTCAGCTACAATATCGCTTAACTCATTTAAATCCAACCTGCTGTGGGGTTGAATATGTTCAATGATCCCCATGAGGGTGAATGCCATATTGGTTCCCGTATCTCCATCGGGAACAGGGAAGACATTTATTTTGTTCAGATAATCCTCCTCATCCAATAGACTTTGAATTCCAGCATACAATACACGATACAATCGGATTCCATCCAGATAGGCAATTTTCATTTACATCCCTCTATTGTTGAGTTGCGAATTTCAGCTATTTGACAAAGATAACAACGACTTCGAGAAACAATATAATCTTTCAAGGCAAAATTTGGATGAATATTCAAAAAATATTAATAAAGCCTGTGAAGCCTCAAATAGTGTTTGGGAATCGCTCGGGTGTCTATCATATTTGCACGTTCATTGACTTGATGTACGAGCTTTTATTCAGATGCTGTGTTTGAATTTACACAGGGATAAAAACTTAATCGCTGCTTCGCAATAATTTGAGGGGTAGCTCTATAAATTGAGATAGAAAATCACAGGAGGTTTCATGTCTCTTACTATTACTGATGAATGTATTAACTGCGGTGCTTGCGAGCCAGAATGTCCAAATGACGCCATTTCTGAGGGCGATGAGTTCTACGAGATAGATCCCGAACTCTGTACAGAGTGCAAAGGTCATTTTGACGAATCACAATGTGTTGAAGTTTGTCCCGTCGACTGTATCCCAATGGGCGTTGTGGAATCAGATGAAGTCCTTATGGCCCGTTACGCAAAACTGACTGGCTGATTGTCCTAGCCTTCGTTTAGTGGCACGTTATTAAAATGAAAAGGTCTCCCATCCGGGGGACCTTTTTTGTTAAGACCAGGATTCGAGATCGAAGATAATCGCTTGAATTATCTCCAACCAATTTAATGCCACCAAAACTCACTTTTCCTGTTCAGATGTATCATTTTTCCTGCATCTGCTAAAATGAAAACTATATTAGCGGGCTATGAAAGTTACAGGAATATAAATACTATGAGTGAAGATAAACTTAAATCCCTTTTACAGCAGGTTAAGTACCCTGGTTTTAATAAAGATGTCGTTGCCTTTGGGCTTATCCAGAATGTTAAAGAGAGTGAAAATAGTGTGGAACTTGGTGTCAAATTTTCTTCTGAAAAAGAAGACGTGCGCCAGGAAATCCTCTCAAATATCGAAAAGGTTTTACGTGGGGCTGGCTATGAAAAAGTCAGTATCGAAATTGTACAGGCCAGTACTCAACCTGCGCCTGGTACAGAAGCGCCTGAAGCTCCACCATCAATACCGGGTGTAAAATACACCATCGCCGTAGCCAGTGGTAAAGGCGGTGTTGGAAAGTCTACTGTTGCAGCTAATCTTGCTGCAGCACTCCGCAAGCAAGGACACAGTGTTGGTATACTTGATCTAGATGTATTTGGACCAAGCTTACCCATTACCATGGGTGTGCATGAAGTTCCAAAAGTACTTGAGGGGAACAAACTTGAGCCGATTAGGAAGTATGATATGTCGCTCATGTCCCTGGGTTTTTTACTTACAGATAGTTCACCCGTAATCTGGCGCGGCGCCATGGTCAGTAAGATGGTCACCCAATTTCTCTTTGATGTAAACTGGGGGAATCTAGACTATCTCATCCTGGACTTGCCTCCTGGAACAGGTGATGTTCAACTTACACTTGTCCAACGAGTTGCACTTACTGGCGCTGTGATAGTCACAACACCTCAGGATCTGGCATTGAAGGATGTTGAGCGTGGAGCAAACATGTTTGAAAAAGTCAATACACCAGTCCTCGGTATTATTGAAAATATGTCATATCATGTGTGTACAAATTGTGGCCATGTATCACAAATATTTTCAACAGGAGGTGGGGACAAAGAGAGCAATCGATTGAATGTCCCGCTTCTGGCTAAAATTCCTTTGAACGAAGAGATTATGAGAGCAGGGGAAAATGGAGAGCCGCTTGTCATCCATCTTCCAGAATCAGAGGCAGCACAGATGTTCAGAGATGTTGCTGATAAAATACACGAATTGGTAAACTGAATCATTATTTAGTGGTTAACAAAAACACCATATTGGAAGCCTTGCGCAAGGTCTATGATCCAGAGATTCCCGTTAATCTGGTTGATCTCGGATTGATCTATGACACCAGTATCGAGAATGGTAAGGTTAATATTACCATGACCCTTACTGCCACGGCCTGCCCCATGCATACTGTCATTTCCCAAAATGTGAAAGCTGCAGTAGAGGCTCTGGATGGCGTTAATGAGGCTGTTGTGGATGTCGTCTGGGAACCCCGCTGGAATCCAGAAATGATCAGCCCTGAAGGTCGAATTGCAATGGGTATGGAATAATCGAAGATATGTCTGCAGAGTTTGATCAATTAAAATCTGAAGTACTTGCCCATGGGAATCTCCCAAAACATGTTGCCATCATCATGGATGGGAATGGACGCTGGGCAAAGTCAAAATCCAAACCAAGAATCTTTGGACACAGAGCAGGTGTTAAATCTGTTCGCCGGATCACTGAACTGGCTGGCGAATTAGGCCTGGAGACTCTGACACTCTACACATTTTCCAGCGAAAACTGGAAAAGACCCAAGCTCGAAGTTTCTGCCCTCATGAATCTATTGCTGGATACCATTACAAAAGAGGTGGATGACCTTCACCGCAATAATGTACGTCTTACCGTAATCGGTGATCTGGATTCAATGCCAAGGGGACCCCGGGCCGGCATGTTGGCAGGAATTAAGAGAACAGCTCAAAACACAGGACTAAATTTGAACCTGGCATTGAATTATGGAAGTCGCCAGGAGATTCTCACCGCCGTTCAAGCTATTGGAACGGATCTGGTGAATGGAAAACTTGAAGTTTCAAAAATTAATGATAATACCATCTCCAACTATCTCTATACCTCCAAAATCCCAGATCCTGATCTTTTAATCCGGACAAGTGGGGAATTCAGACTGAGTAATTTTTTGCTGTGGCAACTTGCCTATACCGAAATTTTTGTTACTCCAGTCTATTGGCCAGCGTTTGAGGGGAAAGATTTTTTGGAAGCCATACGCGATTATCAAAAAAGGGAGCGTAGATATGGACAAGTTAGTGAACAAATACAGCACTAACACGTTCGTTTAAGTATGAAAAAATTTATTTTACACATCGTAAGCTCAATTCTGCTGGTATCCATAACCTGGGGACAGCAGCCGGCAGTTAAACTCAAAATCGCAAGTATTGATGTAATTGGAACAAAAACAGCTACTCCTGCCGTGGTCATTGCTAGTTCAGGTTTAAGTGCAGGTATGGAAGCTACTCAAGAGGACTTTTCAGAGGGCGTCAAGCAGCTCTGGAGTCTGGGTCTTTTTTCTGATGTTAAAATTCTATCAGATCGGGAAACGCCAGAGGGAATATTCCTGATTATCTCTGTGGAAGAATATCCACGCCTGTCTAAAGTAGTTTTGGAAGGAAATAAAAAACTTAAAAAGGATAAGATTGATGAAGCTTTAGATCTGCATCCCGGTCAGGCGCTTACCCCCTTCCTTGTCTATGAGAGCCAACGCATAATTCAGGATTTGTACTATGACGACGGATACCTCCTGGCGAAAATAGAACCCAGTACCTTCGAAGGCAAAAAAGAGAATACTCGAGGTGTAAAATTTACCATTGTTGAGAACAAAAAAGTTTCTGTCGGTGAGATTCGTTTCACTGGAAACACCCAGCTATCTGATCGTAAACTCAAAAAGAAGATGGACATGATCAAAGAGGAACGCTGGTGGAAATTTTGGGCTGATACTGAGTTCTCCATTGATAATCTCCGGGCAGACGAGCGCCTGATTGAAGAATATATGCATTCCATTGGATATCGAGATGCCGAAGTTCTGGGTGACAGCCTCTACTACTCTGAAGATTTGAAAAAAATGTACTTCGATATCCACCTTTATGAAGGCGAGAAATATAAATATGGGGAAGTGAAAGTTACGGGAAACACCATCTTTGAAAGTGAAGATATTCTATCCTCACTGGGCATATCACGCGGCGATCAGTATAATTCTGAGAAGCTGATGGAAGCGATAGAGCTGGGAGTGAGAAGTCCATATATGGATAAAGGTTATCTCTATTGTCAAATCAACCCTGTTGAATTACCAGTAGCAGCTGATACCGTGGCCTTGACGCTTGAAATTACTGAGATGAATCCTGTTCATATCCGCCAAATCAATATTGTGGGCAATGACAAAACCAAGGAAAGTGTTATTCGTAGAGAGCTTCGAATCTTTCCAGGGGATCTTTTCAGTCGTACCGCTCTTATGCGCTCCCAGCGTGAAGTCATGATTCTCAACTATTTTGGAAATGTGGTACCAGATGTCATCCCTTATGATGAGGATGAAATCGATCTTGTCTTTGAAGTAGAAGAGAAGAATACCGGTACAGCAACTGCAAGTGCCGGTTATAGTGAACGTGATGGTTTTATCGGTACAGTAGGGTTACAGTTCCCAAATTTCAGGGGGAATGGACAACAACTTTCTTTCAGCTTTCAACGCGCGTATAGTTATGAAGCCCTTTCTATTAGTTTTGTTGAACCTTGGCTATTCAATACGCCTAACCTGCTGGGTATCAGTCTTTTTGATCAGGATCGCAGTCAGGGAAATAGTTCCAGTTTTTCGAGCTACTCTTCGAGCTACTCAACACCCTATGATGTACATACGACGGGTGGATCAATAACATTTGGTCGTCGTTTCCAATGGCCAGATAACTATTTTCGCGGCCGCTGGACCTTCAGAGGCGCCGTGGATCGATACGGCGAAGTCTATTATCAAAGTGTTTATGACCGCGTCAATCCTGCAGACCTGGATCAAACTTCTGGTATCAGTCTGAATCAGACCATCACAAGAGACTCCAGAAATGCACCGGAATTCCCTACCAGCGGCTCCGTTCTCACACTTAATTCTGTCTATAGTGGCAAGTTTCTTGGCGGAAATGAGAGCTTTTTCAAGCAGAAAGCCAGCCTTGAGTGGTATACACCTATCTGGAAAGATAAGTTGACCATGCGGAGTTATTTTGAAGGGGGTATTTTGGAACAATTAGAGGATGATTCCACCCATATCATCCCCTATGATGAATACTTTTTTATGGGAGGCGCTGGTTTGATCTACGGTAGCGCCTTGCGCGGTTATGCTGAACGATCTGTTGGAACTTTGGAAGGTAACGCTTATTTTGGCGGAATGGCATCGTTCAAGTACACACTTGAGATGCGCTTCCTGCTCTCACCAAATCCCATGATGTACTTGATTGGATTTGCAGAGGCAGGTAACGTTTGGGATAATTTTGATTCGAGTAACCTTTTTGATTTGAAACGATCAGTAGGGTTTGGTGGAAGAGTCATCATGCCACCGCTTGGCATGTTGGGTATCGATATCGGTTGGGGATTTGACAACGATCCAGTGCCCACATGGAAAACACCGGAATATCATTTTATTTTCGGTCAGCAATTTTAAGACATATTGGTTAAGGAGATACCATTTTGAACAAGAGCATGATTCGTATTATTCTATTATTGACCCTGTCCATGGCGGTTTTCGGACAGAAATTTGGATACATTAATTCTGAGTATATTCTGTCCCAATTTGAAGAATATAAAGAGGCACAGAGCAAACTTGAGGTGGAAGGCCGTAAGCTTGAAAAACAGTATTATGATATGGCTGCTTCCCTTGACAGCATGCAGCAGGAATATGAACGTCAGAAGTTTTTGATGACCGAAACCAATCGTGCTGCCAAAGAAAATGACATGCGACGCCTTGCTGAAAATATTCAACAGTTCCAGGTGCAAAAACTTGGGCCACAAGGTGAATTCTATCAGAAACAACAAGCGCTGGCCGACCCTGTACTCCAGAAAATCAATACAGCTATTAAAAAGGTCGGTGAAGATGGAGCCTATGATTTCATCTTTGATGTCGTCGCCGGAAACATCCTCTATGCCCAGGAAAAATTTGATCTTACTGAAAAGGTTTTAAAGGAGCTCCAGAAATAGGGGCCAGTCATTTCATTGACTTTAAAACTAGGTGAACTGGCACAGGCTCTCGGCGCCAGGTTAGAGGGAGATGAGAGCCTGGAAATCTCAAAGCTGAATGAGATCCAGATTGCTGCACCAGATGAAATCTCTTTCATCTCAAATCCAAAATATCTAAAATTTGCCGAAACCACCAAGGCAGGAGCACTAATTGTCCCTGAAGATTTGGAAATTGATTTTAAAAATCTTTTAAGGACTTCCAACCCCAAACAAGCCATGCTAAAGGCATTGCAATTATTGAATCACAAAGAGCGCTTCGTGCGTTCCGGTGTGCATGCAACTGCAGTTGTCCATCCATCTGTGACGATCCCCGCTTCCGTTGAAATTGGATCTGGAGTATTTATAGATGCAGACGTCAAGCTTGGCGAGAATATCATCATTGAGGCAAATACCGTAATCGGTAGTGGTTGTATTTTGGGTGACGGTACCCGTCTGTATCCAAATGTTGTCCTATATGAAGATTCTGTTTTAGGACAGAATTGTATTATTCATAGTTGTACTGTCATCGGTAGCGATGGGTTTGGCTTCGCAGTCGAAGCAGGAACCATTGAAAAAATACCTCAGACTGGCAACGTAATATTAGGTGACGAAGTAGAGATCGGAGCAAATTGTGCCATTGATCGTGGATCTATTGGTCCTACTAGCATTGGTGATGGCACCAAACTGGACAATCAGATTCATATCGCCCACAATGTTCGCATAGGCAAAAATTGTTTTCTCACTGCTCAGGTTGCCATTGCAGGCAGCACCGATCTGGGTGACCGTGTTCAAATGGGGGGGCAAAGTGGTATTGTCGGTCATATAAAGGTGGGTAATGATGTATCCATCGCCTCACGTGGTGGGGTAACCCATGATATTCCTGATGGAACCATGGTCAGTGGATTTCCTGCCCGGCCTCACAGAGATGAATTAAGAATTGAAGCTATATTGAAAAAATTACCAGAGTTGTATAAGACTGTTAAAATGCTTGAAAAACAAGTAAATAAAGACTAAGTGAACGCTGAATGGTAATGAAGGATAAGAAGTAGATGCAGGACAGAAGAGAAAATCAGAGAAGTATTAAAAAGGCCGTATCAATAGCGGGTATAGGATTGCATACGGGCGTTCAAACTCGAATGACTTTCAAACCTGCCGCTCAGAATACTGGTATTCGTTTTTTAAGAACAGATGTTCCAAATGCCAAACCCATCCCGGCTGATATTGATCACGTCGTTGATATATCCAGGGGAACCACCCTGGAGCACAATGGATCACGTATCCACACCACTGAACACGTCCTTGCTGCCATTAGTGGCCTGGAGATTGACAATATCCTCATTGAATTGGATAATAAAGAACCGCCAGTGATGGATGGTTCGGCTATTCCCTTTGTAGACATTCTGCTTGACGCAGGATTTGAAGAGCAGGATGCAGCCCGAGAATATCTCGTACTGGATAAAACGATTACGTATTCAGACCCCGACAAAGGCGTAGATATTCATGCGCTTCCTTCAAATCAATTCCGAGTCACTTTTCTCATTGACTATAAATTGCAGTCTCTGGGAACTCAATACATGTCATTCTATTCACTGGAACAGGATTTCGTCGAACAGATTGCCCCAGCACGTACCTTTTGTTTTCTTCATGAAGTTGAAGAACTTAAGGCCCAGGGGCTAATCAAGGGTGGTTCTGCTGACACGGCTCTGGTCATGATAGATAGGAAAATTGAAGAATCAGAACTGGACCGTTTGCAAAAACTATTCAATATTGATGAAAAGTTAATTCAGAGTGACAACGGTATTCTGAATGGCAAAGAATTGCGCTCGAAGACTGAGCCAGTTCGTCACAAAATTCTTGATTTAATCGGTGATCTCGCCCTCCTGGGAATGCCCATCCAGGGACACATCACGGCAGCCAGAAGTGGTCACGCCAGCAATGTTGAGTTGGTACGTCTCCTCAAAAAGGAATATGAGAAACAGATTCTTGCCAAACGGTTTCAAAGGAAACCCCGAGAGCGTCAAATTGTATTCGACACCGAAGCCATCATGCGGATTCTACCACACAGATACCCATTTTTGCTCATTGACCGCATCATCGACTTCACACCAGGTGAAAAAATTACCGCTTTAAAGAACGTCACCATGAATGAACCTTTCTTTCAGGGACATTTTCCAGGAAAACCTGTCATGCCTGGAGTGTTAACTCTGGAAGCCATGGCTCAGGCAGGGGGTGCTTTGCTCCTCAATGCCGGTGAGGATCCAGAAAATAAGCTGGTTTTCTTTTCAGCCATAGATAATGTCAAGTTTCGTAAGCTTATTGAACCCGGTGATCAGATCATATTTGAAATAGAGTTGGTTAAATTTAGACTCCGTTCAGCCAAGCTCCGGGGTATGGGATTTGTAGACGGCAAGCTGGTAGTTGAGGCAGATCTAATGGCCTCCATCGTAGACAGGTAAATTATGGAATCTCGCATACATCCAACAGCATTGATTAGTCCCGATAATGTAAAAGTCGGCAAAAATGTTACCATTGGACCCTATGCGATTGTAGAAGAAAACGTCACCATTGGCGATGGTTGCATCATAAAAGCCCATGCGCTGGTTGGTGCCCGCACTACCCTTGGTAAAAATTGTCGCTTATTTAATGGTGCTGTTGTTGGTGAAATACCACAGGATATGAAATATGCCGACGAAGAAACCGAGACCATCTTGGGCGACAATGTCGTCGTTCGTGAGTATTGCACGATTCATCGTGGAACCACGGATCGTTGGAAAACCAGTATTGGCAACAATGTTCTCATTATGGCCTATTGCCATATTGGTCATGACTGTGAAATTGGTAGCAATGTTATTATTGCTAATTCCTGCAACATGGGTGGTCATGTCGAAGTTGGTGACTTTGTGATCATCGGAGGGGCTGTTCCCATTCACCAGTTTGTGAAGATCGGGAAACATGCTTTTATTGCAGGAGGATTCAGGATTACCAAAGATGTTCCACCCTATATTCGGGCATCCAATACACCACTGACTTACAATGGATTAAATTCGGTTGGCCTTCATCGCCGGGGTTTCCCCAGTGACGTCATCAATCAGATTAAGCACGCTTACACAAAAATCTATCGAAGCCATATGAATGTTTCTCACGCAGTTAAAGAGATCAAGGAAAATAACGAGATCTCACCTGAAGTTCAGGATATCCTCAATTTTATTGACGAGAGCACACGAGGGATTATTCGAGGCTAGTTGGCCTGAAGGATATCCTTCATTTTTTGTAATACTCGACTTATGTCACTTTCATCCATCAGGTATCTAATAGTTATCGCCCTCAGCGTCATGCTCAATTCCCAGCTGATGGCAGGAGAAGGATTTCCTGCCTGGGATTACGCCAATTTGTTTAAACAAGATTTAAAACGCGCCACCCTGGTCACAAATCTACCAAACATCACCGAAAATGACCACTTTTTCGGGGTGCAGCTAACCGGATCTCAGATACATTCAAACTCAGGATCAGCCCAACGCATGCCTGCAGCCCGCTTTAGTATGTACCCGAATCCAGGCTACAACCTGTGGGTGCAGTTCGCACGGTGGCCTGGATCAAATCCAAATTTCTCAGTGGGGACAGGGATTCAAGTTGAATTTAAGGGAGAAGATCCTCAGCGACGGCAGGCCATAGGAATATCATGGAATTCCATTTTTGATGACGGATATGTTCAAAGAGATATCGCTATCCACGGACTGTATGCCTATACATCAAAAAAGCTTATTGTAGGTGTCATTGGAATAATTGATATGCATCATTTGGTTGTAGAGGATGGCAATGGAGTTCCTGACTATGATGAAACCATTTATCTGGCTGTACCATATGTGGGCTGGCTGGTTAATGAGACCTTTAGAGTATCAGTTATGGTACCCTATAATTCGACTGGACCAGGTCTGGTCCTTGGAGGAGAATTGCTGATTGGGAAGCGACAGTAGATGGGTGCCAGCATGAAAATCTTATCTGTAATGGGGGCAACCGGTAGCATCGGTGTCAATGTTCTCAATGTGGTTCGCAGTTACCCCGATCTTTATCGTGTTAAGTACCTATCAGCCCATTCACAATCAGACCTCTTGATTAAACAAGCTTTGGAATTCTCTCCCAACGCTGTCTGTATTGGAGCGTCTGACCAATATGAAAAAGTTAAAAAGGCTTTACCAGGAGTAGAAGTCTTACAAGGCAGGGGAGGTCTACTCGAACTCTCCGGCCGAGATGATGTGGATACCATGGTAAACGCCCTGGTTGGGAGCGCCGGTATGGAGCCAACCATCAAGAGTATCCAGGCAGGTGTTGATATTGCACTCTCCAATAAGGAGAGTCTTGTGATGGCTGGTGATTTTATCAATGGGCTGCTCCAAAAGCATGATGTCAACCTATTTCCTGTTGATAGTGAACATTCAGCAATCTGGCAGTGTTTGGTCGGAGAAGCACCAGAAGATATAAAGCGTCTGGTTATCACCGGATCTGGCGGTCCGTTTCGCACGCTACCTGTTGAGTCATTTGCCACTATTACCGTAACTCAGGCTCTGAAACACCCCAACTGGGCCATGGGTCGTAAAATTACCATCGATTCTGCCACCATGATGAACAAGGGTTTGGAAGTGATTGAAGCCCGTTGGCTTTTTCACTTACCAGCCGAAAAAATTGACATTGTTGTCCATCCCCAGAGCATTATCCATTCCATGGTTGAATTCCTGGATGGTTCAGTCAAAGCACAACTGGGAATACCTGATATGAAGATTCCAATTCAGTACGCCCTGAGTTACCCTCGTCACCTCAAACAGGATTGGGAACAACTTGATCTCGCAAAAGTGGGCACCCTCACTTTCGAGGAACCTGATCTAAAGAAATTCAAGTGCATTCAGCTGGCCTTTGATGCCCTGGAGCAGGGGGGCAGTGTCCCCGTCGTATTGAATGTAGCAAACGAGGAAGCCGTTTATAGATTTCTGGCTGGAGAGATCTCTTTTACCACAATACCAGAACTAATAACAAAAGCCATTGATGCCCACGAATTCGTTGAACACCCAGATCTGAATGATATCTTAGCCATTGAACAGTGGACGCAGGCATTTATAAAAAGGAGTTGAAGAAGCTAAATGGGTTTCTTTTCAGTTGATACAATAATAACCATCGCCGCAGCCATTTTTACGCTGGGCATTCTCATTTTAATACATGAACTCGGTCACTTCATGGTGGCTCGAATGGTCGGTATCCGAGTGGAACGTTTTTCCATTGGTATGCCTCCCCGGTTCCTTAGCATCCAGAACAAAGTAGATGGTTTCTGGATCAAACTCTTTATTCCCTGGTTTCTCCACCGTATTGCCAATGCAACAACCATTGAATTTCGAATTCCCAGAAAGAATCCTGTTGCAGGTGATACAGAATATGCCCTGAGTTGGACTCCCTTTGGTGGTTATGTCAAAATGTCAGGCATGATTGATGAATCCATGGACGGTGAAATTACTGGAAAACCATGGGAGTTTACCAGCAAGAAGCGCTGGCAGCAGTTATTGACCATTTCTGGGGGTGTCATAATGAATACCCTTCTGGCTTTTTTCTTATTTAGTGCCATCATTTATTCGTCAGGTATGGACGAACCAGTAGAAGGGACCTTTGTAGGGTCGCTGGTGAGTACTGAAGAAAGAGAAATCTTCCCCGCAGAAGAAGCTGGTATCATGGAGAACGACCAAATTGTCATGATCAATGGTCAATCCGTGACTGAATGGGAAGAACTGACTGGTATTGTGCATGCCCAACCGGGTAGAACCATATCTGTGGAATGGTTGAGAAACGGAATTCGCTATAGTGATTCAATCAGAGTTGTCAAGGAGACCATTCCTACTGCCGAAGGAACCGTAGATATTGGTATGATTGGTATTGGCCGTGTGACCGAGCATACTGATCTGGGTTTTGTTGAATCCGTGGGATACGGTGCCCGGAGCACCTACATGTTCGGAACCCTCATGGCACGCGGATTCTGGTCCATGATTACAGGGGCTACCTCAATGGATCAAGTGGGTGGACCCATCATGATTGCCAAGATGGCCGGAGATATGGCTCGTCGTGGCTGGCTTGATGTATTTTACTTTATGGCGATAATCAGTGTGAATCTGGCCTTTATTAATATTTTACCTATCCCTGGTCTGGATGGTGGCCATTTCCTTATCATCAGCATTGAAGGTATTATTCGACGACCCTTACCATTGAATGTTAAGCTCATCATTCAGCAAGTCGGAATGCTATTCTTGTTGGGCCTGGTGCTTTTTATTACCATACAGGATATTTCCAGGCTTTAAACACACCGGCTCAAGATGACTGCCCCCAAGCCTAATTCATTTCGTCCGTTGGTATACTTAAGATATACTGTTGAATTCCTGTTAATGATGGTCTTCAACCTGGTCCTTTTCGTTCTACCCTGGACGCTTACCTGGCGTCTCGGTCGCGGTTTCGGTTGGATAGCCTATAAGCTGCTCACCAAACGTAAATCTACCGTAGCCCGCAATATTCGAAGAGCCTTCCCTGAACGGTCGGAGTCTGAAGTCGAAACGCTCATCAAGGGGTGCTATATGCATTGGGGGGAAGGATTTATTTCCACCCTGAAGCTCTGGATGATCAGCCAGCGAAAGGCACGCTCCATCGTAGATGCCCCTGGACTGGATGACTATGTCCTGGGTTCTATAGAGAGAGGGGAGCCTGTTCTATATTTTACCGGGCACTTTGGTTCCTGGGAAATGGCTGGTCGTTACGTTGGTGGACTTGGTGACGGAGCTGCTTCCATCTATCGCATTCAAAAAAATCCGCTTGTTGATTGGTTTTTAACCAAGATTCGTGAATATCATCAATTGGAATTGGTTAATTCCTGGTCGGGGATGGCTGCCTTTGAGGAAGCCTTGAAGCGGACCTATGGATTAGCAGTAGTGGGGGACCAGTATAAAGGCAAGAAGGGAGTCCAGATTGATTTCTTTGGCATTCCTTCATCCACACCTCGAGGAGCAGCTGTACTGACTTATCGTGCGAAACCCAAATTAGTTGTCCTGTTCTGCACGCAGCACCGTGGTCGCTACAAAATAAGGATCGAGGAGATCAAATATGATCTTCCTGATGTGATGACAGAGGAGTGGGTGCGCGACATTACTCAAACTCTCACTTCAAAGCTGGAAGCGGAAATACGTAAGTATCCCGAACAATATTTCTGGTTTCACCGTCGTTGGAGAGATTTGGATCGACAGGATAAAGAAGCGAAATCGGTGTCATGAAAATCATAAGTCCTTCAGGAGAAACCAGGCCCTTCTCAACCGAACAATCGGCTGAAATAAGAAGCGCTCTGCAGGCTGGTAGGGTTATTGTGTACCCAACTGATACCCTGTATGGTTTAGGAGCGGATGCCACCTCATCTGAGGCAGTAGATTTACTCTATGTGCTTAAATCTCGTGTGAATTCACCCGTTTCTGTACTCCTGGCCTCAATTTCTCAGCTATTTGATTTGACAAGTGATCTAAGTGAGAATGCTGCTGAGCTGATTAAATCTTTTATGCCAGGCCCTCTAACTGTCATATGTAGGAGTGAATACGGATTCGCTCCGCAATTGATATCACAAAATGGCACTATTGGGTTTCGGGTTCCGGGAGATGCAATTTCCCACGAAATACCTGAATTGTTTGGGAAACCCATCACAACAACCAGTGTTAACCCTACTGGAATGGCACCAGCCTCATCACGATCAGAAGTTGAAGCGTATTATAATGATCTGGTAGAGCTCATGATAGATGTTGGTCCCATGAAGCCTTCCAAGGGGAGTACAGTGATTGATCTTACTACCTCACCCTTCAAAATTCTCAGGGAAGGTGAAATCTCTCGCCAAGCCCTTCAAGATTTCCTAAACTAGCAGCCTTATGTATTTACGAATACTCAAACTGATCAAACCTTATTGGCTGCAAATTAGTGTAGGCATGGGTTTTTCAATTATTAATGTGATTTTCCATTCTTTGACACTATGGTTATCCGCATCCTTTATCACCACTATTTTTGCCAACCCCGATGAACAGATCGTCACTCCGGCAGAATCCATGGCTGGTAATATTGATCTAAATGAAAAATTGAAACAATTAACAAGTGAGTACTTTTTCTCAGGCACTCCTGTTGATGCTTTGGCTACCCTTGCAGTGGTTATCCTGTTCAGTTATCTCGTAAAATCAATAGCCTATTACGGTAACAAGCTTTTTACCGGTTATGTCCAGGCCAAAGTAGTTCAGGACTTGCGGCTGCGACTCTATCAGCATTTTTTATCTCAGCCACTGAGTTTCTTCCAAGCCCGTCGTAGTGGAGATCTCATTTCTCTTGCCATGAATGATGTATTAAAAGTTAACCAGGCCCTGGCCACTACCTTTCATCCCCTGGTAATTGAACCCATGTACATTGTCGCCTATCTGACCATTTTGTTTATTATAAATTGGCAATTGACTCTCATATCCATCCTGATTATTCCCATTACCATATTATTTATTGCAGTTATCAGCAAAAGCATTCGACGTAAGGTGGTTCGTGTCCAGACCCAGTTGGGAGAGATTACATCTCGATTTACGGAGATGATCTCAGGTATTAGAATCATCAAGGCTTTTGTCAACGAAGGTAACGAGAGCAAACGATTTGGCACTGAAGCCCAGAAACTTTTTCGACTCATGTTCAGGCAAATCAGTCTCCAGAGTCTATCCCTGCCGGTGACAGAGATGTTAGGGGTGAGCATGGCTGTGGTATTGCTTTGGATTGGTGGCGTTCAGGTACTTGAATATGGAACCATCACGAGCTCGGACTTTTTAAGATTTATTGTCATTCTTTTCGCCATCTATCAACCCATTAGGAATCTGGCAAAAGTCAATATCAGTATTCAGTCCGGTGTTGCAGCTGGAGGGCGTGTATTCAAAGTTTTAGATATAGAGCCAGCTATTCGTGATGAAAGTGGCAGCCAGGAGCTGGGACCTTTTGAAAAAGAGATTCGTTTTGAATCTGTTTCATTTGCCTATGATAATTCAGGAATGCAGGCCATCAAAAATCTCGATACAGTTATTGAGAAAGGGCAGGTGATAGCACTGGTGGGTCCATCAGGTGCTGGCAAAACTACTGTGGTGGATCTAATACCTCGTTTTCACGATATCAATGCTGGCAGTATCAGTATTGATGGGAATGATATCCGCAGCTTAACCCGGGCAAGTATTCGTCGACAGATTGGTATCGTCTCCCAGGAGACCATCCTTTTCAATGATACCGTATACAACAATATAGCCTACGGCATGGAGAGCACTCAGTTTGACGTTGAAGAAGCTGCCAAAAAAGCCAATGCCCATGATTTTATTCTCGAGCTGGAAGCGGGCTACCAAACCATGTTGGGTGAACATGGGGCGCGGTTATCAGGTGGTCAAAAACAACGCATTGCCATTGCCAGAGCACTGCTCAAGGATCCCTCAATTCTAATCCTTGATGAAGCAACATCTGCCTTGGATACCGAATCTGAAAAAGCGGTGCAGTCTGCCATTGAAACCTTGATGAAGGGTCGGACAGTGATTGTCATCGCCCACCGCCTATCCACCATTTTAAGTGCTGACAAAATATTGGTCATGGATTCAGGTGAGATTGTTGAGCAGGGGAACCATGCCAGTTTGAGCACAGCAGGTGGCTTATATGAAAAATTATATCGCCTCCAGTTTGCCGAAGGCGATACAGTCTAAAACTCAGTTATCAGATTTCTCGTTATTCCCAGGGTGACGAAATGTCCATAAATCATTCAAAAAATAATTCAAGATGGATGCAATAAAGATGGCGATCAAGTTTGCCAGGAGATAGTGGATTCCTACATAGTGATGAAGCAGGAGCAGAATGATCCAGTTTAGCCCTCCGGCAATCCAGCTAACCAGCGTAAATCTAATCAAGCCAGTTCTGATAGCCTGATACCCCTTCATTCCCCTGTCTGTCCAGGTGAATCGATGATTCCAGAAAAAATTGTTAAATATGGCTATCTGAATGGCTATGAGGGATGCTATTGGAATGGGAACATACAGGTATTCCTTTGCGTAGTACAGAATCGCACTGTTGACGAAAATACCGGAAACACCCACAAAGGAGAAGGCAATAAAGCGTTTTGGAAGTCTTATTTGCATGGATGAATTTAATTGTATCGTTATGAATGGATAGACAAAAAGCTTGAGGAATGCAAACATCCCGTCTAGTTTCTGAATCTATGAACCTGATGAATAAGATATTACTCAGTATTTTTCTTCTTTTTGCAAGTGGAAGATCTGCAGAGACCTATTCCTATAAAGTTAAATATGGACCAGTTCATGCAGGCGGGGCGACCCTGATTCATACAGTGGAAGAAAATGTTTTAAAGAGCATCTTTATTATCGAGTCTTCCCCCTGGCTTTCAACACTGTGGACCCTCGCTGATACTGTGATCACAGAGTATATGATTGATGTGGGACGTCTGATCACTCATCACAGAGCCATTCATGAAGGGTCTTATCATCGTAACTATGAAGTGAGTTTTAGCGATAGCAACCTGGCCACAGTAAATGGCAAGGATAAGAAAGTAGACACCCAGGGATTGAGGGATATTCCCAGTCTATTATACAGTTTATCCCTTACCAAGTTTCAGCACGGCGATACACTTCAGTATCATATGTGGGATGGTCGAGGATCTGGTGTGTTGAAACTTCTGGTTGAGAAAGTTGGTAAACCCTCACTATTCAAACCTTTTGAAAAACCAGGTTGGCGTCTGACTCCACTTAACAGTACGCGTAAGTCCAGAGCAAATCAGATTCAGCTCTCCATGCTTTATTCCAAATCCTACCCACACACTCCCTTAGAGATTGAAATTAATACGAAGTATGGCAACATTCAAATGCGCATAGAAGACCCCTGATATTTCGGAAAACGGTACCGACCAGCGAGATAAAAGGTTATCTTTGGCCACAATATTTATGCTGTAGAAATCAAAACAATTGGGAACAGTTATGCGACGAATATTCCTGCTTTTGTTAATCCCCATTCTCATTTTTCCCCAAGTCTATGTTCTGGAGGTGAAGGGAACCATTGATATGGGTTTGGCATATTTCTTTGAACGCCAGATTCCTGCATTGAATGCAGCAGGTGGTGATGCTATCATTTTGGATATAGACACCTTTGGTGGTCGAGTGGACGCAGCCACAATGATGAAAAATGCCCTCTTAAATTCAAAAATTGAGACATATGCTTTTATCAACACCAAAGCCATCTCTGCAGGCTCGCTTATATCTTTGGCTTGTGATACCATTATTATGCGGTCTGGAGCGACTATGGGGGCAACTACGGTCGTAGATGGGCAAAGCCAGAAGGCAGGAGAGAAGGCTCAATCCTATATGCGTGAGGAAATGGCCTCAACTGCTGAGTCAAAAGGGCGCAATCCTGACATTGCTATGGCCATGGTAGATGAATCCCTTGATATTGATACCCTAGTAACTGCTGCGGGTGATACCATTTTCCTCGACGATATTGAAGGCGCTCACGGGGGCAAATTACTGACCCTGAGAACATCCACAGCCATGAAATATGGAATGGCTGATTATCAAATGGACTCAATGGGTGAAGTGCTTGACCATTTTGGGTTTTCCGATTTAGAAATTGTATATGTGGTGCCAACGTGGTCTGAAGCAGTGGTTCGTTTTCTTACAGATCCCATCGTTAGCTCTCTGCTTATGACCCTGGGATTTTTGGGACTTATCTTTGAGATTCAGAGTCCAGGGTGGGGAATACCTGGAACCGTTGGATTGCTTGCCCTCTTCCTATTCTTCTCCACGTCTTTCATTGCCAATCTCGCCAGTATGATGGAATTGTTGTTCCTGATTGGGGGTATAGTTTTACTGGGTATAGAAGCCTTTGTAATTCCTGGCTTCGGAGTGGTAGGTATTCTGGGTATCATTGTTATGATTTACGCCATGTTCACCATGCTCCTGCCTATGGCACCTACATCAGGTGACATCAACGCAGCGTTGTGGGGTTTGGTCATTGCCATCATTGGAGGTCTATTTGGTTTGGGCCTCATGGTAAAACGGATGCTTAAAACGAAGGCCTGGCAGCGTCTCAGTCTGCCCGAAGCAGAAACCCATGCTAAAGGATACAGCGGAAGCCTTGGTCTGGAAGAAATGGTGGGAAAAAGTGGTGTTGCCATGACATCTCTGCGACCCGCTGGAACTGCACTGATCGAAGGACGGCGGGTTGATGTTGTAACCCCAGGTACCTTTATTGATAAAGACACAGAAATTACAATCATTCGCATCGATGGAAATCGAGTGGTTGTAGATAAAAAAGTTTAATAATTAACACAGGAGGAATTGTGGAAGCTATACCTTTAATGCTCATACTGATTGGCCTGGTTGCCTTTCTTGTATTATTTACTTATTTCATTCCAATTGGATTGTGGATAAGCGCAGCCGCAGCACAAGTCTACGTGGGTCTTTTAACGCTCATCGGAATGAGACTGCGTCGAATCCCGCCACCGCTGATTATCAATTCACTGGTAAGTGCCCGTAAAGCCGGAATAGACTTGGATACCAATGTGTTGGAAGCTCACTATCTGGCTGGTGGAGACGTAAACAAGGTTGTCCTGGCCCTCATAGCAGCGGACAAAGCCAATATTGATCTGGAATTTCAACGCGCTGCAGCCATTGATCTGGCCGGTCGCGATGTACTGGATGCAGTAAAAATGAGTGTGAATCCACGTGTGATTGAAACTCCACGTGTATCAGCCATCGCCAAGGATGGAATTCAGCTTTTTGCAGTGGCCAAGGTGACGGTGCGTGCCAATATTGATCGTCTGATTGGTGGTGCAGGAGAAGAAACAGTTCTGGCCCGTGTTGGTGAAGGAATTGTCAGTTCAATTGGTTCCTCACAGTCACATAAACAAGTATTGGAAAATCCAGATATTATTTCCAAAAATGTCCTGGCAAAGGGTCTCGATGCAGGAACTGCTTTTGAGATACTTTCCATCGATATTGCTGATGTAGATGTCGGTAAGAATATCGGTGCCACACTGCAAATGGATCAAGCTGATGCTGATAAGAACATTGCTCAGGCCGTTGCAGAGAAACGCCGTGCCATGGCTGTTGCCGAAGAACAGGAAATGAAAGCCAAGACCCAGGAAATGCGGGCCAAGGTTGTAGAAGCAGAATCTGAAGTTCCACGGGCTATGGCTGAAGCCTTCCGCCAGGGAAATCTGGGTATTCTGGACTATTATCGTATGGAAAACATCCAGGCTGATTCATCCATGAGACAGAATCTTTCTGGTTCAAACAAAACAGATAAGAAGTAAGGTCTAACCCTTATGGATTTGGACAATCTAGGTCCAATAGTTCTATTTATCGTTTATATGGCAATCTCTGCCTGGTCAAAGCAAAAAAAAGCCAGGCAGAGAGTCAAACCAGCGGAGAAACCTAGAACTGCTCCCATATCAAAACCACTTCAAGGTGTGGGTGGGATTCTTGATCAACTCAAGAAAGAGCTGTTTGAGATAGATGAGGAACCTCTGACTTTTCAGCAGGTCACTCCAGAGTATGAACCTGAAGAGGAAGATGAGGAAGAGGTGATTCCGGTTTCAACGATTGACACATCTCCACGGTTTGCGGAGGGATCGCAAAAGCAACCTCACAGTCATCCACTAATAAAGGTAGTTGAGTCGGTGAAGAGCAATGCCGGTCAGACTCTGGACGAGGTTTTAGAACCCTATTCGAAACTTGAGCAGGGTATTATCCTCCATGAGATTATGGGAAAACCTCGGGCTTATCAAAAAAACGAAGAATGGTTCCATCGGAGCTAGATAAAAATAAAATGAGTTAAAAAGGGCTGGGTGATACCCAGCCCTTTTTATTTCTAATTGATGAGAGACTTATTCGGCCTCAGGCTCTTCAGTCTTGGTTTCATCTTCAACTTCAGGAGTCTCAGACGGGTCCTCTTCTTCGGCGGCTTCAGCCTCTCCACGTTCATCAGCATCTTTTCGTTTGATCAAATCCTGATCATCTTTGTGCTTTGTGAGAACGATGAAGGAGGTGGATAAGCCCGTAGCTAATGTTGCCAGCGCATAGGCTGGAACTGCCAGGTGTGCCAGAAGTGTGAATAGACCAACTAAAACACCAGTAATTGTCTGAGTAATTGTGGCCGATATCACAGCTGGAGCTGTAGATGCGCAGCCACCACAACCACCACCACAACCTGCGGCGACAGGTTCAAACACACTGCTTAAACAATTGGGCATTAATAGACAGACAGAATCATGACAGGTGGCGGCGAAAATATTTGGAGGTAGGAAACTGTAATTACCGAATAAATCCATTCCCACCTGCTTGACGGCAATGTAGGCGTTGCCCATAATCATTTCATGGCCGAAAACCATCTCAATAAACTTGAAACTAGAGAGAATGAATAAGTAAAATATTTGATATCCTATCATGGCTGCAATTACAATCAGAATTGTGTAGCCGATCAAGCGAACGGGCTGATTCCAGAGGAGGGTATAGGAGCCGAACATGGAGCCCATGGTGTCCTCTTCTGCACAGGCAACGATGCTGGGTGACATTATCACGCCGACAGCAAAAGCCAGAGCAGAGAATGTGAGGAATAGGGCTGTGGGCAGAAAGATGACAAACAAAAGACCATAAAAGATAATATCCAGGACTGGCCATTGCGCTAGCCAACCAAAGAGGGCGGCCAGAAGTACAAAAAATCCAATCACAACTCCAATAGATATGGGGCCAAAAAATACAGGGAACCAATTTTTAGTCGCCCATTTCCAACCATCTCGGGAGGAGTAAAATAAATCACCCTTATACTCTTTGATGGTAATTTTAGCAACTGATGTGAGTCCAAGCCATATGGCGACCACTGAAATGACATAGGACAGAGAAATTAGAATTCGTGCGAAAATGCCCATGGAGGCAGTCACACAACATGATGGCAAGAGATGATATTTATTCCAGATACTCCCAAAAGAGTTGCCATCAACCAATAGGGCAAGATAGGTAAGGACAACGAAGGCCACGTATGAAATAAAAAGTGCTTCCAGCATAACCAGCATTCGTCGGCCAAGTGCCAGGCGAGGCGCGCGAAACATATCCTTGAAATTGAAATACAGTTGAGTTTCAAGCATGAGTGAGTCTCCGTATTGAAGTTTTAATATTTATATGGATTACATTTCCTGTCGGACAAAGTCAACCCAGACAGGGAGGCTGGTCATATCCTGGATTTCTTTGGCGTAGGCTTCAGCTTCTTTTGATCCTTGAAAATTTCCTACGCGCAGGCGATAGTAGATTTCGTCTTTATCCTTAAAGAATGCTCTCTGGATATAGCTTTCAATACCATATTTCTCCTGCAGATCCCGTGAGGCAGATTGAGCATCTTCTAATGATGGCCAGGAAGAAACTTGAATGGTCCAGGTGCGAGCAGCCAGGGGAATAAGATTTCCTCGACTGATAATAGCGGGTTTAGCTTTTTTAGCTTTTTTTCTCTTAACCACACTTTTGGTTGGTTTAACAACATCACCAGGCGTTTTCATTTTAGATAGATAACGTCTCTGGACACCATCATCCGTAAGACTTACTGAGGGTGTATCAGCCACAGTTGTGTCCCCGGTTTTAGAAGCTTCAAAGAGATGATCAGGGATTTCACCGTCCACGAGTGTATTGTCTTCACCCATTAGTGCATCGTAGTAGAAATGGGTTTGTTCTGTTTCACCATCCACGGTGACTTCAAGAATCACATCATATTTACCAGCGAAATCAGGTTTAAATGAGACCAATTCAAGCGTATCAGCAGGCAGAAAACCCAGCAACTTGCTGCTATCTGGTAATTGAGAAAAGATCCAATTTACTTCCTGTCCTTCGACAGGTTCTTCAACTCTAAGGGTGATATATTCACCCAGATTGACCTCTTCTCGACCAAATCGGCTATTATACATGTCGCAGTTGACAATAATGCTCAGACCTATCAGAATCAATATAGCGCGCTTAAGTAAAACATTATTAGTCATTTCTGCCTCCTGATACAGGATAATAATTAGAGATTTGAGGCGATAATTTCAGCCCCACTAAAGAAAAATGCAATCTCTTTCTCAGCATTTTCATCTGAGTCAGATCCATGAACCGCATTTCTGCCCTTGTTCTCTGCGTACATTTTACGAATTGTACCCTCTGCAGCCTCAGCTGGATCTGTAGCCCCAATAGTATCTCTCCAGGCCTGAACAGCGTTGTCTTTTTCCAGAGCCATTACAAATGTGGGCCCAGAGGACATGAAGTCAACCAGCTCACCATAGAAGGGACGCTCCCGGTGAACTGCGTAGAATTCTTCAGCCTGTGCACGCGTAATCAGTGTCAGCCGACCTCCCTTGATTGAAAAACCAGCCTGCAGTGTGGCATCGATAACTTTGCCTAGTTTGCCAGATGCCACGGCATCAGGTTTGATCATTGCGAATGTTTTGTTACTCAAAATCTTAACTCCTATAACGTTTAAATTTGCTTACTTCTTTAATATTTGTTCCATGAGTTCACCAATTCCTGCAGGACTTTCAGATACTGCAATACCAGCAGCCTTCAGAGCTGCAATCTTATCCGCTGCAGTTCCCTTACCACCTGAAATAATAGCACCTGCATGACCCATACGCCGACCTGGAGGGGCAGTAGTTCCTGCTATAAATGCTACGATAGGTTTGGTGAAATGCTTTTGTGCCCATTCAGCGGCTTCCTCTTCAGCAGTCCCACCAATCTCACCAATCATGACCACAGCATCCGTACCCTCGTCTTCATTGAAAAGGTTAAGTAAATCAATAAAGTTGGAACCGATGATGGGATCACCCCCAATTCCAATACAGGTAGACTGCCCGATACCCCTGGAGCTTAATTGATGCACTGCTTCGTAGGTGAGGGTACCACTTCTAGAAATCACACCAACAGAACCTTGCTGATGAATAAATCCTGGCATGATGCCAATTTTTCCAGCTCCAGGTGAAATCACACCAGGGCAGTTTGGACCAACCATACGGGTTTTTTTACCAGCCATATAGGCATGAACTTTAACCATATCAGCTGTGGGGATTCCTTCTGTAATACAGATTACCAGATCCAGCTCAGCATCCACAGCTTCCATGATGGCATCTGCCGCAAAGGGAGGTGGGACGAAAATGACTGAGGTATTGGCTTGAGCCTTGTCCTTCGCTTCTTGAACCGTGTTGAAAATCGGGACACCAGTATCTGTAGTTTGTCCACCTTTTCCTGGAGTCACCCCTGCGACCACCTTGGTTCCGTATTCAAGCATTTGTTCAGTATGAAAAGAGCCTTCGCTCCCGGTAATACCCTGAACAACCAGCTTTGTATCATTATTTACTAAAATCATTGGACTACTCCTTGATCGCTGCAGTAACTTTTTCTGCAGCGTCAGCCAGACTTGTGGCTACAATAAAATCAATATCCGAATTGGCCAGAAGCCGGGCACCTTCTTTGGCATTTGTTCCCTCTAATCTCACGACGATTGGGACACTCACCTTCACTTTTTCAAGCGCTAGAATGATACCCATGGCGACCCGATCGCATCTCACGATGCCACCAAAAATGTTGATCAATACTGCTTTGACATTGGAGTCACTCATGATGATACGGAATCCATTCGACACAGTGTCAGGATTGGCAACGCCACCAACATCCAGGAAATTAGCAGGTTCTCCGCCGTATAATTTAATGATATCCATGGTACCCATAGCCAGACCAGCGCCATTCACCATGCAACCAACATTCCCATCGAGTTTAATGTAGTTCAGGTTGTAGCTGGAGGCTTCAACTTCTGAGGCTTCTTCTTCACTGAGATCCCGATACTTAAGGATATCCTTTTGGCGATAGAGTGCATTATCATCAAAATTCATTTTTGCATCCAGGGCCATGACTTCGCCACTTCCAGTCACTACCAGAGGGTTGATTTCAACCAGTGATGCATCTGATGCATTGAACGCGTCCCAGAGTGCAAACATAAATTTGACGGCTTCTCGAACCTGGACTCCCTCCAGTTTTAAGGCATAAGCTAACTTCCTGGCCTGAAAAGCTTGTAGACCCATACCTGGGTCAATCCACTCCTTGATGATTTTTTCTGGAGTTTCAGAGGCAACTTTCTCGATTTCCATGCCACCTTCTTCAGAAACCATAAAAACGAACTGTCCAGTCTGTCGATCCAACACAATCCCCATATACAGTTCCCTGGCAATATCGATACCTTCCTCAACCAGAAGGCGTCCCACTGTTTTTCCTGCAGGACCTGTTTGATGGGTAACCAGTGTTTTGCCTAATATTTCGTTGGCGTACAGCGTGACTTCGTCAAGGTCTTTGGCAATTTTTACACCGCCAGCCTTACCACGTCCCCCTGCATGAATCTGAGCTTTGACTACAAAGATGTTCGAGTCAAGAGATTTGGCAACATTTAAAGCCTCCTCTGCAGAAAAGGCAACGCCACCCTTGGGAACTGGGACGTTGTATTTCCTAAAGATCTCTTTCGCCTGATACTCATGAATATTCATGTATTACTTCCTCATTTTTGTCAGATCTCAACCATGATTGAGAGAGTCATTTTTATAATTGTTTTTAATGTGTAATAATGGTTCCGTTTTGTCCTGAAGTGTCTTTTTTGATGCCCTCAATGCTGGTGATAATGACCTGCCTGCCGCCGCCTTCCAGGAAACTGATGCTGGCTTCGATCTTTGGACCCATATTACCAGCGGGGAAATGGCCATCAGCCAGATATTGTTTTGCATCGACTAGTGTGAGATTGGACAGAAGCTTTTGATTCTCTTTGCCAAAATTCAAAGCGACCCGTTCCACATTGGTGAAAATATAGAGAAGCTCCGCACCAATCTGAGTACCCAGCAGGGCAGAAGCCTTATCCTTATCAATGACAGCATCAAGACCTTCTAGATTTCCATTTATATCTCTAAATGCCGGGACACCACCTCCGCCGACGGCGATCACAATGTGCCCAGCTTCAATGAGCTGGCTAATCACCTTGGAATTAATGATATCAATGGGCTCTGGTGAGGGTACCACGCGTCTCCATTTGCCATTGTCAAGTTCCTTGATACTCCAACCAAATTGGGCAGCTTTTTTCGTCGCATCTTCTTTTGAAAGTTCAGTCCCGATATATTTGGTGGGGTTCTGTATGGAGGGGTCTTTTTCATCAACCAAGACTTGAGAGATCAAAGTGACAACTTGTCGGTTAATCCCATCTTGTCTGAGACGGTTGATCAAGGATTGCTCAATCATATATCCCATGCCACCTTCAGTATCGGCCACATTGATTCCCAAAGGTAAATAGGGAATGGAACCAGCCAGTTCTTCAGTTCGGAGAGCAGCATTGCCAACCTGAGGGCCATTGCCATGAGTGATGACAGGAATGATATCCTGTTTTAACAGGTCAATGATGGATCCAAGGCTTTCTCGCGTGTGTTTGAACTGGTTCCGAATTGAATCAACTTCTCCAGGTGGAGAGATAGCATTTCCACCTAAAGCTACAACTGCTTTTCGCAATAGTTTCTCCTTCAAGATTAAAAGCAAAGTAATGTATCTGCTGTGATATGAAACTCAACCCAAATCCATGAATTTGAACCAAATTATTGGATAAACCGTTGGTTAATAATGAAGCGAGGAAATCGGTAATTTAGTCCTGAATGGCGTCTTCAGTTTCATCCTCAAACTTGTAGTCTGGAATACCTCGATTGACTTTATAATTTTTGAATTGAATCGTAATGGAGCCGTTTAACCATTCATCAGTCAAGCTTGCTTCAAAATCCCGCATATCAGTTGGTTTTTTGCCCAGACGTTGAAGGTTTTTAAAGTCAGGTGGAAAGGTCATCTTTATGGATGTAGATGTTGGTAGGAAGATACCATCCACTTGGTCGTATTCAGAATAAAGCCGAAAAAATTCTTGACCATCATGAACCACCCAGGCCTCTGCAATATTCCCTGTCTTCTGATTTACAAAAAAGCTAATGATTCCTGGTTCATTCATAAATGTGTCTTCAAGAGTGACCTCAAATAGGGCCTCTCCTTTTATCAGTGAGTCATTTACGATCTTAAGGGAGACCGAATCCCGCAAAAAAGTGAAGAATGGTTGAATCCCCTGTTTAGGCACAATGGCGAATCCTTTTACCTCGACTTTGCTCATATCAGGTGATTTGTACATGTAGTGAATTTGGCGAGAGGGCATACGAAAACCTGGAATGTCCAAATCAAGCTTAATATCCACCTCATAGTCTTCAATGCGCTCCCAGTTGCTTAGCATCAGATCCTGAAGCTCTTTTTGGCTGGGATAGGTCTGGGCAGATAAGCCTGCAGACAGGCATAGCATGATAATAATTGCAATACTTTTATATGTATGATTCATGAAAGGATATCCTTTCTACGGAATATGATAAGGGCAATACCAAGAAACATTACGATATTGGAGAATACAAGTCCAAGACCCCTGAATAGATCAGCCCATGGAATAGGATCAAAAAATGATTGCTCCCAATTCGAAAAATAAGTGGTAAAAAGATAGGGTTGAATACTCTTGAATACCTCCAGGGGGAGGCTTGATACCATTAGAATAAAAATGAACAAGGCCATGGTTCCAATCACTGGACCTACGGCATTTCTCACCATGGTTGAAAAGAAAATAGCAATGGAACTTACCAGGACCATATTAATAAAGGAGAATGAGTACGCGATAAAAAATCTTACCAGCGCATCACTGGACTCCAGAATGAGAACGCCATTATGAAACACCAGCATATCACCACCACCATGCCAGATCAGTCCCAACCCCAACGTTAGTATCCCGAAATAAAACACGAAAATGAAGGTATAAATAATGGTTGCCAGAACTTTAGATGTGAATATGCTCAGCCGCGAAATTGGTCTCGTCGCATACACTCTAAATGTTCCATTGGCGTGTTCCCCGGCAAAGATATCACCTCCCACAAGGGCCAGCAGAAATGGAATGTGTATCCAGAAGAAATTCATTATAAAATATGCTGCTGTATAACCGTTGGTGGGGGAGCCTTCAATAAAGAACATGTCTGAGACTGAACTCTCAATTTGACCCTCAATATGGGAAGTGCCCATGCCGTAGCCCCACAGGATGAGGGGGACGATAGCGGTAAAAAGGATGATACCTATATAGGAGCGTACCAGTGAGAAAATCTTGTACAGTTCGTTACGAGTGAGCTTAAAGAGTATCATTTTCCCTCCATGAGTGAGAGAAAATAATTCTCCAGCCGATTCCGCTGAGAAACAGAGAAAATGTTAATTTTCGCAGCGGACATAAGTCGAATGAGCTCCGGAATTTTATTATAGTGAATCTCAATGCTGATGGCATTCGCCATTGGAGTCACCTGAGTAACCAGATCGTTCATCTCCAGAAATGCCAGAGTTGTATCCGAATCCTCAACCTCTAACTCAATAGTCACATTATCAATTTCACGAAATATGTTCTGCATGGAGCCCTGGGCTGCTAGCTTGCCATTGAAAATGAGGGCAATATCTGAACATATCAGTTCAACCTCGTGTAGCAGATGAGAGGACAAAAAAATGGTCACATTCTGTTCAGCTGCTATTTTCAGAATAAAATCTCGTATCTCATGCATACCCTGGGGGTCAAGACCTGTGGTGGGCTCATCCAGAACCAGGAGCCTTGGATTGGGGAGTAAAGCCTGGGCTAACCCCAGACGTTGTTTCATACCCTGGGAAAAAGTTTTAACCTTATCCTTGCGACGTCCATACAATCCCAGTAACTCTAGCAAACTGTTGATGTGTTCATCACTATCATGACCGGTGATTCTTCCCAGCATTTTCATATTCTGATAGGCGCTGAGGTTTTTATAGAAATCCGCCCTGTCCACCAGAGCACTCATCCCTTCACGGACTCTATGGCCTTCAAGACTTGATTTCCCCAGCACATCAAAATGTCCCTTATCAGCGGAGATAAGACCGGCGACCACTCTGATTAAAGTAGATTTTCCAGCTCCATTTGGTCCAAGAAACCCGAAAATGGATCCACGGGGAACCGTGAGACTCACATCATCCAATGCCTGGATGGTTTTAAATTTTTTAGATAACCCATAACACGCCAGAGCAGGGGAGCCCTGATCAACTGCAATGTGGTCGTTTGGTTGGGGTGGGCTCATGTCAATTTCAATCATGCCAGGGTCACTTGTTTTTTGAGAATGTTAATCATGGAAAAATCTAGCTCCAACGGGAAGCATTGGTACAAAAAAAGCTCCGATTCACGGAGCTTTTTTAAATTTTTTCTAAATATTGGAAAAAAATCAGGCAGCTTTAACAACTTTTCCTGACTTGATACAGCTCGTGCAAACTTTTTTATGTGTGTTTTGTCCATCGACTGAAACACGAACACGTTGCAGGTTAGGTAACCATCTGCGACGAGATTTCTTGTGTGAGTGACTCACATTGTTGCCCGTTTCTGGACCTTTTCCGCATATATCACATCGTTTTGCCATTTTCATACTCCCATTCTAAAGCGCGCAAATATAGACGGACATGTCCCTGTGTCAAAGAATATTTCATCTAATCTGTGAAGTAGCAGATATTCCTACCTCCAGGTTCAATCCAGGGGAAAAACTTACGCCAGCTCACATGTAAGCATAACCTGGGGAAGAGCTTTCTCGGAAAATTGTCTGCTTCAGGCTACATTGAATGAAAGAGAACAGGAGATACATCAATTTGTTGATTAATAAAACCCAGGATTTAGTCAAATTTATACACGATTTGGGGACGCCTCCCTATGTGTCGCTGGATACAGAGTTTCTTTCTGAAAAAACCTATTACCCTCAACTTTGCCTGATTCAAATCGCACATGGCCCCCACGCTGCTGTTATTGATGCCCTGGCTGACATTGATCTTGAACCCCTTATCCAATACCTCAAAAACCCCAAAATAGTGAAAGTCTTCCACGCAGCGGAGCAGGACCTGGTCATTTTATGGAATGACTTTAAACTCTCATTGACCCCAATATTTGACACCCAGATTGCTGCCATGGTTTGTGGATTTGGAGACCAGGTCTCTTATGCTCAGCTGGTGAAGACCTTTGCAAAAGCCAGAATAGATAAAAGTTCACAGATTGTTGACTGGTCAAAAAGACCCCTTCGTGATCGTCATATTGAATATGCTCAGGCTGATGTTACTCATCTTTGTTCTGTATATGAGCGCTTGCAGCACGAAATTGAAAAACAGGGTCGAGGGAGTTGGGTGGCTGAGGAAATGTTGGAATTGTCAGATAAAAAGCGCTTCGATTTCAACCCCGAAACTCAGGCCAGGAAATTAAAATTACGGAATATGACGCCACATCGAATGGCAATACTCCATGAATTGGTAACCTGGCGCGAAGAGCGAGCGAAATCTCAAAATATCCCACGGGGATGGGTCATAAAAGATCTCGCCTTACGAGACCTGGTCTCCAACCCCCCCGATAATCTAAAGGATTTGGGTCGCGCAAGGGGGATTGGCGGCAATGCCCAGGGAAGAACCGGAGAAGCAATTCTTGGAAGTATCCAGAAAGCCAGGGGACTACCCATCTCAGAATGTCCGCCCGTTCAGGATACTTCATCTGATGAAGAAATAAATGGCGATGCCATCGTGCTATTACGTGCCCTTCTCACCCAGGTATGTGAGAAAAATAATGTGGCCCCAAAACTTGTGGCTTCGAAATCCGATCTAGAGCAATTGACCCTGGGTGTGGAAACTAGATTATCCAGGGGCTGGCGTAAAGATCTGTTCGGAGAACTGGCTGAACAACTTCTCCTGGGACAAATATCCCTGACCTTGAGACAAGGAAAAATTGGGATATTAAAAAGGCAATGACATCCTGAATTAATCAAAATGAGCAATCCAGCACCCATAAATAGAGTGACTCGGTCCAAAGCAGAAGCCAGGGCAAGTTATGATAAAATGAGTGGTTGGTATGACTTGCTCGCAGGTCTCTCCGAAAAAAAGTATAAAGAGATGGGTTTACATATCCTGGATATTCAAGCAGGCGAGAAGGTCCTGGAAGTAGGTTTCGGAACTGGACAATGCTTGAAGAAAATGGTCAGAGCTGTTGGAGAAACGGGGTGCGTTTTTGGGGTTGATCTCTCTCAGGGGATGCTGGAAGTTGCCCAGTCAAGACTCCAAAAAGCGGGGATGGGTGATTCTGTTGAGTTATGTCTCGGAGATGCAACTGTACTATCATATGCAGACAATTCCTTTGATGCAGCCTACTCAAGTTTCACCCTAGAGTTGTTTGATACTCCAGAAATTCCTGTGGTTCTGGCAGACTGTCAGCGGGTACTAAAGCCTGGCGGTCGACTGTGTATTGTATCCATGTCAAAAAAGTCGCGGGGTGGTTTCATGGTGAAACTTTATGAATGGACTCAGAATAATTTCAATAGGTATGTAGATTGTCGGCCTATTTATGTTGAACAATCCATAAGGGATAGTGGTTTTATTATATCAAGTGTGACAGAGATGTCCATGTTCGGGTTGCCAGTTGATATTGTCCTGGCAAAGAAAGCCTCGTTGAGATAAAAAAAGGGGAACGATGATGGCTAAAACAAATGGTACTGTTACAGGAATGGGTGCTGTAGGAGCCTTCCTGAAGGTAGGCACGTGATCAGAGACCTTGTTGAGAGTTCTCAACCAGGGATTTGATAACAGCAGGGCTCCTGAGGAAAAGGCAACCGCCACCCTGGCAGGTGGTATCATGCAGCATGGCTACCAGTGTGGAATGATATGGGGAGCAGCACTTGCAGCAGGGGCTGAAGCTTTCAAACTCTATGGCTCAGGATCAGAAGCTGAAACCAGAGCAGTCAAAGCATCTCAACGATTGGTTGAAACATTTCGAGCTCAAAATAAACATATGAATTGCCTTGAAATCACTGATATAGACAAAACATCTTCTACATTAAAAATGGTGACATTCTTTTTACTCAAAGGTGGCACAATTGGCTGTTTTAGAATGGCAGCGAAATTCGCTCCTCAAGCCTATGCGGAAATCCAGAAAACACTCACAGATGATGGTCCTGAATTTCCACCACAACCTGTCAGTTGTGCATCCCTTTTGGCTAAAAAAATGGGTTTCTCAAAAGAACATCAGGTCATGGCTGCCGGCTTGGCCGGTGGTATTGGGTTAAGTGGAGGTGCCTGTGGCGCACTGGGAGCTGCCATCTGGCTGAAAGGCTTGCAAAGCAATCACGAATCTGGGGAGAGACTTGATTTTAATAATCCTGAAACACTAGCGGCCATGGAGAAATTTTTAGAAGTCAGCGATTATGAGTTTGAGTGTTCAAATATTGTTGGCAGAAAATTTGAAAATGTGGAAGACCATGCCGACTACATTGCCTGTGGCGGCTGTTCAAAAATTCTTGATCAATTGGCTAATACAGGTGTCATGAATTAACACCTCAAGTATGATTAGATATGAAAAAGGAATGTTGAGAAATGTCAATCTACATTGAAACCCGAACTCTCATCCATATCCTCCTTGGGCTTTTGGTACTATTAACTACGGTTATCACAATTCTACTAAAGTATAAGAACAAGAAAAATACTCAGGAAAGTATACCTGGTGTAGAGGAAATGGCCAAAACCACCTTCTTCTGGTCCGATTATCATCGGGGTAGAATTGGAGATGATGAATAGTTCTATTAGACAAAAACGAATTCTGGATTAAGGGGAGCAGCCACCATGAATAATAATGAAGAACCAAAAACAAATCTAACCACTCGACTCCATTGGATGGACAATTTGAGAACTTTCACCATTTTTTTGGTAGTTCTTTATCACGTAGGTGGTGTGTATGAGGCAGCTGGACTGTGGGGTTGGTTCTGGATTGTGGACGATCCAACTACAATCACCTGGGTGGGTATTATTGGAATCATGTTTGATGTTATGGTCATGCCAATAATGTTCTTTATTGCGGGCTATCTGGTTCCAGGGTCTCTAAGGAACAAGACCCCAATGGCATTCCTGAAAGGAAAGACCAAAAGATTACTCCTTCCCTGGTTGATTGCAGTCTTCACCCTAATTCCACTATATAAGGTCATCTTCCTCTATTCACGCGGTTTGCCCCAGGAGGTCTGGACCAACTACCTTCACTTCAACAACCCCAATAGCCAGAACTGGTTATGGTTCCTGCCAGTTCTCTTTTTGTTTAATCTGCTTTATCTTCCAATCTCAAAATCCAAATTCAAGTTTCCCGTATTATCAATCAAAGCATGGATCGGGATCACCCTCATTGTTGGATTTATCTATAGCTATGGTGTGGGGGCGTGGTTGGGAATGCGGAGTTGGACACTCACGCCTCTCCTGGATTTTGAAAACGAGAGGCTCCTAATTTATTTCATGTCCTTTTTACTGGGAGCCAACAGTTTCAGCCAAGGTTCGTTCACCAACAATCCCCCCAGGAAAATGCTGTATAATATCACAAATGGCGTTGCCTGGATACCGGTTACCCTTCACATTTTTGCCCGCTTGTATCCCTTCTTTTACCCCGAAGGGTTTAGTGTTACACCGCTATATCGAACTATCTGGTGGCTCAGTTTTGATTTATCACTCCTTGCTCTCCTCTTTTTAATGTTTGGCACCTTCTGGAGGTATTTTAATAAACCGGGAAAACTCTGGAATCATTTAAACTTAAATTCATATGGCGTGTACGTCATTCACGTCATCATGATCGGCATTTTTGGTACTTTGCTGATGAATACTGGTCTACCAGCTCTGGTCAAATATCCTTCACTTATCCTGTTAACCTATTTTTTCAGCAATCTGGCTGTTGCAGGATATCAACAGGTTCGCAGATTGTTATTTGGGAAATAGGAGCATACATCTTTCAACAGATTGGGAAGTCATTTTAATTCTGGTTCTTCACATCGGTATGCTTAGAATCGAAGCTATTGATAGATTATATAACTCAACCAATAGATCTCATGGTTGAGCAGCCAAAAAAGAAAGCGCTTATATGAGTCTTGAAGACTATGGGTGGGATGAAACCTGGGCTGAAAAGTTAGCTCTCGCAGAGGATATCCAAGGTATCCCTGCCCGTGTTGTTTCTGAGCATCGCAGCGAGTACAAGGTTCATACCGGTGAGGTTGAAATTTCTGCAAAAGCTGCAGGAAGACTCTTCCATGCTCCCTTCAAGCAAACCGAATTACCCGCCGTAGGGGATTGGGTGGTTGTGGATGACACTGATGAAAGAGGCAAAGCCACGATTCGTGGTGTTTTACCACGCAAATCCACATTCTCACGCAAAGTTGCTGGGAAAAACACCAATGAACAGGTCATGGCCACCAATCTGGATACAGTTTGGATAGTCACAACGTTTGGCACGGATTTAAATCCTGCTCGACTGGAAAGATATGTTTCACTTGTGGTTGAGAGTGGTGCAAAACCGGTAATCATCCTCGCCAAAGCTGATCTGGAAGAACTGACTGAACCAGCCATGGAATCAATTCAGGCAAGAATTCAGGATGTGCCAATCTATGCAGTCAGTGCCAAAGCACATTCAGGCCTTGATAGTCTGAATCAATATATCGCTCCAGGCCAAACCATCGCTCTATTGGGATCTTCTGGGGTAGGCAAGTCCACGCTTATCAATCATTTTGTGGGTCATGAACTTCTGCATACCGCCTCCGTTAGAGAAAAGGACGGCAAAGGCCGACACACTACCACCCATCGAGAATTAATCTTTCTCCCTACAGGAGGGTTGTTGATCGATACGCCTGGGATGCGCGAGCTCCAACTCTGGCAACGGGATGATAATCTAGACAAAAGTTTCGCCGATATTGAAGAAATTTCCGAGGGCTGCCGATTTTCAGACTGTTCCCATGAGACAGAACCTGGTTGCGCTGTCATAGCTGCCGTTGAAAGCGGTGTTCTTTCAGAGGAAAGAATTAATAATTATATGAAATTAAAAAAAGAACTCACCTATCTCGACAGGAAGACTGATGTACAGGCCGAGCAAGCGGAAAGAAAGAAGTGGAAGGCGATCAGCAAAGAGCAAAAGCGCCTGACACAGCAGCACAAAGGTAACAAAAAGAGATAAGACGCGGACCTTCCATTTTCAACACCCTGGGGTAACCCATTGCGAGAACATATGCATAGAATTCAACCCAAGCTTTCCGTTCTTAGCGAAGAACAAATTCTGAAAGTCCATCAAGACTCCCTTAAGGTTCTGTCTCATACTGGGATACGGGTAGACTCAGAACGAGCGAGGGTAATGTTCTCTGGTGCAATTGGTGGGACAATTCACGACAATCTTGTTCGAATACCGGCTGAACTGGTTCAGCAATCACTCCAGTCTGCACCTTCAAATATCCATATGTACAATAGGGATGGCAGTCTGGCTTTTTCTTTAGGTGGCCATCAGCAATCTGGAACTATTTATGGGATTGGTGTAACCAACTCCTGGTATCAGAATCCGGAAAATGACTCTCTCACCCCCATAACGCGGAAGCATATTGAAATCGCTTCCTCCCTGGGCAATACCCTTTCCCGGTTTGATCTTGTTTCAACCCCAGGGGTGATCCAAAATGACAGTTCTAAAGTAGGGGAGGTACTGGCTACCCTGGAGATGATGGCCAATACCACCAAACCTCTATGTATACTAATATCTGAACCAATACAATTTGACCGAACGCTTGACATGCTGGAGCATCTTCATGGGAATATCTCGCAAAAACCATTTATCCTCCCATATTTCAATCCAGTTACACCCCTGGTCCTGAATGAGGACACCACGGATAAGATGTTCTCCACAATTGATCGTGGCTTGCCTTTCATATTCTCCAGTTACGGAATGTCAGGGGCAACAGCACCCATCAGCGCGGAGGGTACTCTGATCATGCTCAATGCTGAATTATTGGCAGGTCTGGTACTCTCTCAATTAATCAAACCCGGGACACCAATCATTTTAGGGAGCCTGCCTTCAGTTTTTGACATGCAGAATATGATTTCCGCATATACATCTCAAACCATGCTGGTCAATCTGGCTTGTGCCGAGATGATGGATCACTACCACATTCCACATGCAGGAACGTCTGGCAGCGGTACCGGGTGGGGACCAGATTTATTAGCCAGTGGTACCCTGTGGATGAATCATCTTACCAATTCCATAGGCAAGGTTGGATTGGCCCCTTTTGTTGGAGGTAATTTTGATTCACAAGCATTTTCACCTACCACAGTGGTCTATGCTGATGAAATCATTCGTCAAGTGAGACAATTTGCTGCCGGTTTTGTAATGGATGACCATCCCGATCCTTTACCGGATATCGAATCAGCGGGACCGGGGGGGAGTTTCCTCATATCCGAAGCAACCCTGGCTCAATACCGAGAAGTGCATGAACAGCACAGTCAAATCTGGCCAGGATACACTTTAGAAAAGTGGCTCGATGAGGAAGAGCCCAAGGCTTCGGAAAAGCTGAGGAAGCACACAATGGACATTTTAGAAAATCTGAGTTTGCCAGAAGACCATGATGAGTTGATTGAAAACGGTGAGCGAATTATCTCCAGAATATAAACGAGAGAGGTTGGTGCTATGAGTAGGGTAGAGGATGCCATGGGAAAGTTTAATAATGGAAGCAATTGTGCTCAGTCCATAATCGGCACCTATGGCCCCCTGCGAGGTCTTGCTGAAGCTGATTGTCTCAGAATTGGCAGTGGCTTTGGCAGTGGTATGCGCCGTGCTGAAGTTTGCGGGGCTGTCAGTGGATCCATTATGGTGCTCGGCTTGGATTTTCAGCCTTCAGATTTGACTGGTGTCTCAAAAGATTACGTCAATCAGAGAACACTGGCATTCACCAACAAATTTGGAAAAAAGTGTGGGTCCATTCTTTGTCGTGACTTGTTGAGTTGTGATGTCAGTACGCCTGAAGGTGAACTCGAAGCAAAATCCAAAGAAACATCCCAAACGATTTGTCCTGGTCTGGTCCAGGCTGCCGCAGAACTAGTGGAAGAATTCATTCTATTACCCGAAAAATAATCAGTATAAAAACCAATTCAATTTCACCAAATAATGACTCCCGAAATCAATACAAACTAGTTGTTGACCAAGATCTCTACGAATAACATGTTCTGAGATGTTTAAGATTGGATCTATAGAATTGAAATCGATAGCTCTGTTGGCTCCCATGGCCGGTGTGACAGGTCATCCTTTTCGTGTGCTCTGCAAAGAACAGGGTGCCGGTCTGGTCTATACTGAATTTGTTTCTGCCAACGGTATCATCCGAGAGAATCAGAAAACGCTGGATATGATGAAATTCACAGAATCTGAGCGACCCATCGGGGTTCAGATTTTTGGTGAAACGCCAGAAGTCCTGGCTCAGAGTGCCAAATATATCGAAGACATTGTCAAACCAGATCTCATAGATCTGAACTTTGGATGCCCTGTTCCCAAGGTTACCAAGAGGGGAGCGGGATCGGCCATCTTAAGAGATTTGCCCCTGATGGACGAAGTTGCCCGAGCTGTTGTGGAAGCTGTTTCGATACCGGTGACAGCAAAAATTCGATCAGGTTGGAACAACGGTTGTATTGTTGCTCCAGTAGCTGCCGCTGCCCTGGAAGCAGCTGGCATTAAGGCTCTCACTTTGCACCCCCGTACCACCAAGCAACTGTATACAGGTGAAGCGGATTGGAGTTTGATTGCTGAAACACGAAAGGCCATCAGTATTCCTCTCATTGGGAACGGCGACATTAAAAGTGCAGCGGATGCCAAGCGCATGCTTGATGAAACGGGTTGTGATGGCGTTATGATTGGTCGGAGAGCTCTGGGGAATCCCTGGATATTCCGAGAGATCAATGAATATCTCAGTACTGGGGTTCTGCCTGAGGCAGTTAGATTGATTGACCGTGTGAAATTATGCCATCGTCATTTGTACCTTGAATCAGTAGCTATGGGTGATTATCGGGCAACCAATTATATCAAGAAACACCTCAGTTGGTATCTCAAAGGTTTCCCCGGTGCCTCAGAATACCGGAAGCGTCTCTATCGCCATATGGAATTTGCTTATATGGAAGGTGAAATTTCAAGAATTATTACTGAGTTGGAAAATGATCCTGAATTGGCAAACTTCTCATATCGTGAAGAAGGAGCCTTGTTCCCCAATGTTCCTGGTAGCAAAGATAATTACTAAATAGTTGTTTTAAGAATGGCTGGGCATTAAAAAGCCTAACAATCTCTATACATATTAATAAAAAAGATTATAATGTTTGCATTACAATCCTGCCTTTATTGGCGGGAATTTTGCATTGAATCGTGTTGTAGATTTTGTTTCAATCCAGAAATAATTATATAAAGGAGATAAAATGAGCGATCGAACTAAAGTATTGATCATGGGTGCAGCCGGGCGCGATTTTCATAATTTCAACGTTTTTTTCCGGGACAACGAAGACTACGATGTGGTTGCCTTCACCGCCACACAGATTCCAGATATTGATGGCAGAAAATACCCGGCAGAATTAGCTGGAAGCCTTTATCCAGAGGGCATATCAATTCACGATGAAGAAGAACTCGAAGATCTGATTTACGATCTTGATGTGGATGAAGTTGTTTTTGCCTACAGTGATCTTCCCTACGATTATGTCATGTCAAAAGCTGCCATTGTGAATTATGCCGGTGCAGATTTTCGTCTCATGGGTGCCAAATCAACCATGATTCCAAGCACTAAACCTGTGATTGCCATCTGTGCTGCTCGTACAGGTTGTGGTAAAAGCCAGACAACCCGTGCTGTCTGTGATCATCTTACAGCCCAGGGTAAAAAAGTGGTGGCCATCCGTCATCCCATGCCATATGGTGATCTTGTAAAACAAAAGGTGCAGCGCTTTGCTGAGCTGGCAGATCTCAAGAAACATGATTGTACTATTGAAGAAATGGAAGAATATGAACCACATATCATGAATAATACGGTTGTCTATGCCGGTGTCGACTATGAAGCCATCTTGAGAGAGGCCGAAAAAGAAGCTGATATCATCATCTGGGATGGTGGGAATAACGATATGCCCTTTTATATGCCTGATATCATGATCACCGTTGTTGATCCTCATCGAGCTGGTCACGAATTGACCTACTATCCTGGTGAAACCAACCTGCTCATGGCTGATGTGATAGTCATCAATAAAATTGATACCGCAGATATTGATGATATATCCACGATACGTGAGAATATCCGTATCGTCAATCCTGAAGCCATTGTAGTCGATGCTGCATCACCAGTTTCTGTTGATGATGAAGAGGTGATTTACGGCAAAAATGTATTGGTCGTCGAAGATGGCCCAACCCTGACCCATGGCGAGATGCAATATGGTGCTGGCGTGGTAGCTGCTGAGAAATATGGCGCTGCGAGTCTGGTTGATCCAAGACCCTGGACAGTCGGCAAGCTTTCTGAAACCTTCGAGAAATATCCAAATATTGGTGAGATTTTACCGGCCATGGGATATGGTGAAGAACAGATGAAAGATCTTGAAGCCACCATTAATGCAGTTGATTGTGAAGCCGTGGTTATTGGTACTCCAATCGATCTCAGACGCATCATTAATATTGAAAAACCCTCAGTCCGCGTGACCTACAAGTTGCAGGAAATTGGGATGCCTACCCTGGCTTCCATTCTGAATCCTGAAGTTCTCAAGGAAATGGAAGAGGCGGTTAAAAAGAGTCTCTAACGACTGGCTACGAGCCACATGTTAGATTGAAGAGGTCCTGTCTGCATGCATTCGGGACCTTTTTGTTTTAATCAGACCAGTCAGTCATAGATTATGGGCGTATGAGCCGTAAGAAATCAAATAGAATCAGTGTGGGCGAAGGCTGGACTTTCAATGCAGCCGCAGACCACTCAACGAGTAACCGTGGGAGTGGTAATAAGATTGTACGGTTACGCATGGAAAAGCGTAAAGGGAAACCTACCACGATTTTATATGACATGGAGGGAGTCGCTGACATGAAAGCGCTGGCAAAACAGCTAAAAAACCTGGTAAGTGCCGGCGGGACGACAAAAAACGAGAAAATTGAAATCCAGGGTGAACATCGAGACCGTTTTCGTGTATACTTGAGCGATGAAGGTTACGAAGTGAAAGGTTGACGATGTTACTACTCCTTACAATCGGTATTATCGGAGGCGCCATGCTCATCATGAGTATTGCGTTGATTCTCACGGGTGAAAATAAAGTCCATAGCTCATGCGCTGCGACTCATGAGCTTGATGGAGACGACCAATCCTGCGCCTTTTGTCCCAATGATGAGGATGAGGATCAACTCACGACTCTCTCCAAAGTTGGATATCCCGGACGTAAGGACATCGTCTCACAGGAAGCCTATAAGGGCAAATCGAATCGTAACATTATCGTGGAGCGTCTGAAATATAATAGCGGTCGCGACTAAGATCTTTCTCCCCTGATCCTTTGGGGCTGGTCTTCTTAGCCCTTCTTTTTCACAGCATTAATAACAAACTCATCGACATCCGAATTCGTATTCCTATCTTCTGACCTGAGCCACCCCAGACTAGAATAGGAATCGTTCCATGTCAGATAAAATCACACGAAAAGAAAGCTATTTGGGAATCTCCCCAAGTGCCTGGAAGGTTATCCTGGGTTTTACGCTCTTTAGATTATTCCTGGCCATCATCTTGCCGTTGACACCCCAGGAAGCCTACTATTGGAGCTGGAGCAGGGATCTCGCCTTATCCTATTTTGATCACCCTCCTTTGGCCAGTTATAGCATCTGGCTGACGACCCTCATTTTTGGCCAGACCATCTTTGGTATAAAGCTGGCTGCAGTGCTCTGGTATCTCGGAATGAACATCATCTGGGCTTCTATGATCCAGGAGATGTTTGACAATTCACGACAGACATTCTGGACCCTGCTTGCTTTGAATGCTTCTATTGTTTTCGAACTCTATGGTTTTGTCATTACCCCAGACACACCCTTATTATTTGCCTGGACCGCCACTATTTATGCGCTATGGAAGCTTGTTCAAACTGATCACCCCAAATGGTGGTATGTGGCTGGCTTGTTGATGGGACTTGCCTGGTTGGGAAAATATTCAGGGATCATGTTGGTACCTTCAGTTCTGCTTTTTACCATTGTTTCAAAAAATCAACGGAAATGGTTGCTTACGCCACATCCCTATCTGGGAGTATTACTGGCAATTGTGATCTTCTCACCTGTACTCATCTGGAACGCTCAACATGATTGGATGTCCTTTGCATTTCAAGGATCAGAAAGGGCATCCGGGATGGGTCACTGGAAGGTGAAACATTTTGGAGAGCTGTTGGGGTCACAGTTTTTTATCTTATCCCCCTATTTGTTTGTCGTCGTATTTGCCACATTAATCCGATATGGACGAAGGCTTTTCTCAGATCTGGATGACAAGATTCTACTCCTGCTTAGCAGTGGTCTCGTCACCGCAGTCTTTTTTATTGCCGTGAGTTTTAGGAGTCTGGTCAAAATGAATTGGTTAGCACCAGCGTACTGGTCACTCATCATTTTGGGTATTTATTTTCTCTTTCAATCTCCACAAAGATTTAATCGTATGCGAATCGGTATTTTCTCTTCAATTGTATTTCTCGGAATAGGTATCTCCGTCGTGGCGATTCCCAATGTACCTCTGGGCGAAGGGAATACCTGGAGTGGTTGGAAGCAAGCTGCTCATGATGTGAAGACCATACAGGATTCCCTTAAAAATGAGGGCCAAAATCCATTCATCTACAGCACCAATTATAAGGCGAGTTCACTGCTGAAATTCTATCTGCCCAATCAACCCAGAACCTATGCCCAGGACATCATCGGAAAACACGCTCTCCAATTCGATATCTGGCCCAAAGATGAAGAACTGAAGGGGCGGACAGGATTGCTTGTCGTGGATAATCGACGCGAATATCGTTTTAAATCTAAAAAAATAGTACCCTATTTCGATGATGTGAAAAAGGTGAAGACCACCAGGATTGAAAACTTCGGCAAATTGGTTCGAAAAATTGATATTTATCAATGTTCCAACTATCATGGTATAGAATAGGACACCAGTATGATAACTAAACCATATGGTTCCTGGAAATCTCCCATTTCAGGGAAGTCACTGGTGCAGAGTAGCTTGCGGTTGGGGCAAATCCAAATTAACGGTGATTCAATCTGTTGGACAGAGGGTCGACCTGCTGAAAAGGGTCGTACTGCACTCATGGGGTGGTCTGATGGTGAAATCCACGAGATTACATCCCCTGAATGTGATGTACGAACGCGAGCCCATGAGTATGGTGGAGGTGCATTTCTATGTCATGATGATTGCACTTATTATATAAACAACGCAGATCAACAAGTTTACCAAGTTCTTGGCAATGGTGGGTCCAGACAGATCACCCATGAACCAGATTACCGCTTTGCAGATATGATAAGAGATGAGGACCGCAATTTACTTTATGCTGTTGGCGAGAATCATGCAGATTCCAAAAAAGTTGTGAACTGTGTGCTCAGAATCTCTCTTTCAACTGGTGCATTGCATATCATTGCTGAAGGACATGATTTCTATTCCAACCCCCAGCTTAGTCCAGATGGAAATCAGCTTCTATTTCTGACCTGGGACCATCCAAATATGCCCTGGGACGGAACCCAGCTCTATGTAGCCAGCCTGAACATGGAAGGGGACGTCACGGGAATTCAGAACATCGCCGGAGGGAACCAGGAATCCATATTTCAGCCATGCTGGGATCCTGATGGCAGCATTTATTTTGTTTCTGATCGCACGGGGTGGTGGAACATCTATCACTATTCTGACTCTCAAGCTATTTGTGTCCTCGGAAAAGAGGCAGAATTTGGACTTCCACAGTGGGTTTTCGGAATGAGCAAGTATGCTGTTTTGGATTCTGGTGATCTGGTGGCGGCTTATACAGATATGTCAGGTTCACATCTCATTCGAATCGATGTTAATCTCGGCACTTTTCAAGATATTGCCACACCTTATTCCACCATTGATCAGGTCAGAGGCACAAAAAACCAAATTGCCTTTATAGGCAGTACGGAGTCTCATCCTGGTGAAGTGGTGACCATGGATTTGGATACAAATATGCTTACATGCTTGCGCAGGGCTGCGGAGACAAAGATGGAAGAAGCCTACATTTCCAGACCCCAGCATATCAGTTTTGAAACAGCTCCCCATGAATTGACCCACGCCTGGTTTTATCCTCCCCAAAACCCTGACTACCAGGCAGCTCCAGATGAACTACCTCCGCTTATTGTTCTGAGTCATGGCGGTCCCACCGGCAACAGCTCAAGCGCATTCAATATGGCCATTCAGTACTGGACGACCCGCGGTTTTGCTATCGTAGATGTGAACTACAGTGGCTCAACAGGTTATGGTCGCATTTATCGTGAACGTCTTAAACGGGATTGGGGGATTCGTGATGTCCATGACTGTGCTGCAGCAGCAAATTATCTGGCAGATCAAGGGTGGGTTGACAGAGAACGTCTCATCATCAAAGGAGGGAGTGCTGGGGGATATACCACACTCGCTGCATTGACCTTTTTAAATGTATTCAAGGCAGGAGCCAGCTATTATGGTGTTGGCGACTTAACCATACTGGCCCAGGACACTCATAAATTTGAGAGTCGTTATCTGGATAGTATGGTTGGACCTTATCCAGAAGACAAGCAGCTGTACTTGGACCGCTCACCCCTATATTTTGCTGATCAACTTGATTGTCCAGTCATTTTTATGCAAGGTTTGGATGATCCTGTTGTCCCACCAATACAAGCGGAGAGTATGGTGGCTGCCCTCAAGAAAAATGGTGTTCCAGTTGCTTATCTACCTTTTGAAGGGGAGTCCCACGGATTCAGACAGTCCTCGACTGTGATCAAAGCTATTGAGAGTGAATACTACTTTTATACTCGGATATTTGGAATCGAACCTGCTGAGTTACTGGAACCCATCGAAATTTTCAACTTGGATTAGTGCTTTAGTATCAAATTGGATGTTTCACCCTTTTCTGACATAAAAAAACTGCAACAATGTGACATTTTTGAACCGTGTTTATTCACGGTGGGCACCGCCCTTGAAAGATCAGACTTCCTTGATCCCTGGGGGGAGGGAAAGGCCTGCCTTAGCAATAAGGAGTTGGGTTCCCGTTGATTAGTTCTCGTTCAAAAAATGCCGAGCATCATTGCAGTTTAATTTTTAAAAAGCACCCAAATTTTCCCCCGATGCGCCAAATTTAGCTCCAGAGCTGTTCAAGTCCTAGAGCTATCGAATTTGATTTTAATAAAGGTTGATGTAGACCCTTCAGCAGGGCGGAAAAACCACTGGTAGAGGATGAATACTAGACCTTGGTCAGAACTTCCTCTCCCTCAGATTTTGCGACAATCACAGCACCCATGGTATCGCTGGTAATGTTTACTACGGTCCGAAACATATCAAGGGGACGATCAACAGCCAGCATGGTCCCGACAATGATAGCGGCTTGTGGATGATCACCTAGACCCACTGCATCCAGCACAATAAATATCATAACCAAACCTGCTGAGGGGATTGCGGCGGCTCCAACTGATGCGAGGAAAGCCGTGATAACAATGAGTAACTGTTGGGACACGGTCAGGTCAAATCCCAGTGCCTGGGCAATAAAAAGAACCCCTGCACATTCATAGAGAGCGGTTCCATCCATGTTGATCGTTGCACCCAGGGGGAGCACAAAACTGGTGACTTTATTTGAGACACCTGCACGATTTTCCACACAATCCATTGTCACAGGCAATGTGGCGCCTGAAGAACTGGTTGAAAAGGCCGTCGCCATGGCAGAAGCTATGGCTTTAAAGTGTTTTAGCGGATTGATCCTGGTGAAAAGATAAAAAACAATGGGCAATACGATAAAAATGTGAATGGTCAGCCCAGATGCTATGGTCACCATGTACCAGCCAACTGCCTTGAAAAGCATAAACCCCGTACTGGCAACTGCCTTGGCAATCAGTCCAAAGACACCAATGGGCAGGAAGAGGATCACACCCTGTGTCATTTTCATCATGACCTTAAAAAAGGTGTCAAAGAGATCTCTTACCACTTTGTATTGAGTTTTTGGCAATACGGTGATAGACATGCCCAGTGCTATTGAGAAAAAGATAACGGAAAGAACATCACCTTTTGCTGCAGCAGCAATGGGGTTCGTGGGAATCATACGAATGAGAATATTGCCTAAGCTTCCCGGTTGGCTAAGGCTGGAGGGATCAAAATCTTTACCACCTGCAGTTATATCCACACCAACACCTGGCTGAATAATATTGGTAAGCGTCAAGCCGATGAGGATGGCCAACATTGAAGTGAGGAAGTAGTATCCGAAGGTTTTCGCTCCTAGACGCCCCAGACTCTTGCTCTCGCCAATACCCGCTACACCAGATGTGATGGAGAAAAAGATAAGGGGCACGATGACCATTTTCAGCAAGCGCATAAACATGTCACCCACAGGGGCCACATTCATTGCTTTTTCACCCAACAATAGGGCATAGACTATTCCGGCACCCATTCCAATAAACACTTTCCAGTATAATTCCAAATTCCAGAACTTCATGAATGCCCGACGGAGCAATGACATAGTATCAACCTCAAAATTTTATTGATGCTTTATTATACGTGACACAATATAGAATTGCTATGCTGGATTGCACCCCGCAATTTGGATCAGAAAGGGATTGACTCATTGCAGGATTTGATTTAGTTCCTTGTGGGGAAAGAAAAGGATACGTTGTGTTTTTTATCGTCGTCATTTTTGTAATGACCCTCCTGTATGGGTATGTGGGCGCCAGAGTGATTGCCCCCTTTGATATTTCAGGTCTGGGTCTTTTTGTATACTGGACAATTATTGTCCTGTTGGCTGTCGCTCCCATCGCTGGAATGATCCTTAGGTCCAGGGGACATGAAACCCCCTCTATAGATGCCTTTTTGTGGGTAGGATTTATTGGTATGGGGTTGTTCTCTCTGGCTTTTATCGCTTTTATTATTCGGGATCTGGGCTGGATTACTGGTACGCTTTCATTCAAAATATTGAAATCAATTACCAACAGCAGTCCCAGCAGTCTTGAATTCGATCCAGGGCGCAGACAATTCCTTTTGATGTCCATGAACCTGGGCATTGTGGGAGTTACTTCTCTTTTGGGTGGGATTGGACTGTTTCAAGCGCGCAGAAGGGCTACTGTTATCACTCAAAACATTACCCTTCCAAATCTACCTGCAGAATTTCAGGGACTGAAGATTGCTCAGATATCAGATCTGCACATCGGACCTACGATCAAGGCAGACTATGCACGCACAGTAGTTAATCAGGTCAATGCTCTCAAACCAGATCTCATATTTTTCACCGGTGATATGGTGGATGGATCCGTTGACCGTTTATCAAAAGATGTTGAACCGCTACGCAATTTAAAATCTAAATACGGCACCTATTTTGTCACGGGTAATCATGAGTATTACTCAGGTGCCCTGCAATGGGTAGATAAAGTGCACGAACTGGGTATGATACATCTTGAGAACGAACATCGCATTTTGAGAATAGGGGAGGCCTCTCTGGCAATTGCCGGGGTTACCGACCTCATGGCCCACCATACTATTAAATCTCATAAAACAAACCCTCAGAAGGCCATGAGAGGAATCCCTGTTGATATGCCCACCATCATGCTGGCCCACCAGCCTGGAACAGCTGAGTTGACCCAGGACCTGGCCATTGATCTTATGTTATGCGGTCATACCCATGGTGGACAATTTATGCCCTTTAATCTGGCTGTGGCCAGGGCCCACAAATACTATGCTGGTTTGTATGTCCATGACAAAATGCAAGTATATGTAAATCGTGGCACAGGATATTGGGGTCCCCCCCTGCGTCTTGGAATTCCCTCAGAAATCACCTTAATCAACCTTGAATCTGATGTGAGTGGGATGAGCTGATCCCAGGAAACATTCGCAGATACTAAAAAGCACCCCGCTGAGCAGGGTGCTTTTTTTGTCTTCATAGGGAGGAAGAAGATTTATTTGCGAAAGGGTCCTGGACCTCCTTCGCAGTTACCACGGTTTCCTTTTCCGCGGTGGCCCTTACGACCGGCCTTGGCTTTCATATTTTTCTTGAAAATCTTATATTGGTCATCAGTCAGGACTTTACGAATTTCAAGATGGTGATCTGCCCGCGCTTTTTCCAGTGCGACCCTTTCCTCGCCAACCTTTTCGATTTGAGCATGAATTTTCTTTTTATTGGGCTCATCTGCCTGTTTAAGCTTTCTCAGCTCCAGTTGCTCAGTTTTTATATTGGCTTTCAGCGCTATTTGAAGCTTCTCAAAGTCATATCGCAGGTTTTGCATCTGTTCTTCCTGCTCACTTGTCAGCTGCAATTCCTGGAGTTTGTTTGTCTTCCTCATTCCAGATCCATCTCCAGCTCCCATTTGAGCAAATGTAGGTAGGGTAAGTCCCAAAAGAAGTATGGGGAGGATGAAGTGCTTCGTTTTTTTGTACATGGTGTTATTCCTTTCAATTTTCTGTGCTTTTAGACAACTATGTTTTAAGAAGGTTAAGTTCATCATAAATGTCTAAGGGAGTTACCGTCTGGAGGTTAATTTCACGTGTTCATTCATCTCATTTAGAAAGGAGTGAACCATGCTGCTATCCAATGGAAATATTTATCTCGATTATAATGCGACGACCCCCATTGATCCAATAGTGCTTGAAGCGATGGAACCTTTCTATCGTTCACATTTTGGGAATCCCTCTTCCAGTCATGGTCTTGGCAAATACAATCGACAAGCCATAGACGTTGCCCGAGAACAGGTGGCCGGGCTACTTGGTTGTAGTTCTCAAAATATCATATTCACATCTGGTGGTTCAGAATCAAATAATATGGCCTTAAAAGGCGTTGCTTCCCGAAGTTCGGAGAGAGGCCAGCATATTATTGTGTCCATGGTTGAGCATCCAGCTATCCTAAAGGTGGTTCAATACCTGCAACATCAGGGATTCAGAATCACATATCTTCCTGTTGACAATCAGGGAGTTGTCAAAGCTGAGGACCTGGAGGAGATTATTACTTCAAAAACCATCCTGGTTTCCGTTATGCATGCCAATAATGAGATTGGCAGTATCCAGCCTATCAATGAGCTGGCGGAAATAGCTCATCATGCAGGCGCAGTCTTTCATACTGATGCTGCCCAATCTATTGGGAAAATTCCCGTTGATGTGAACGATTTAGGATGTGACCTCTTGAGTGTGGCAGGACATAAATTGTATGCACCCAAAGGTGTTGGGGCCATCTATATCAAAGGGGGTGTTGATCTTGAACCCCTCATACACGGTGCAAATCATGAAAGAGGCTTAAGGGCAGGCACTGAAAATGTGGCCCAAATAGTTGGTTTGGGGATGGCTGCTGAAATTGCCAGTCAGAAATTGGAATCAGAGATGGTTAGACTAAAGAATTTGCGGGATCGTTTACAGGCAAGTCTGAAACAGGCATTCCCTGAAATACGCATCAATGCTTCAAGTACACCGAGGCTTCCCAATACGCTGAGTGTCAGTTTTGCTCAATTAAATGCACTTGAGATCTTGTCTGATCTTGATCAGGTCATGCTTTCAGCAGGTGCTGCTTGTCACAGTGCGGATGGGAAAGGTTCAGGTGTTCTGGAAGCCATGCACATTCCCTTAAACTACCAGCTTGGGACCATCAGAATTTCTCTCGGTAGATTTTGTGAAGAATCACAGGTGCAGCAGGCTTCAGCGATTCTCATTCAAAGAATAACTCAGCTGCTTGAAAATTAATTTATCGCCTTAACCAATTGAATAATTCGATGTCAAAGGAATGACATTTAACTCTATTTATAGATAGGAATTGAAATGATAAAGAAGTGGAAAACCATGGGATTGTTGAGTCTGGTGATCATACTGAGTGCGTGTAGTAGCAACGCATATTTGAGTCAGAAAGCAACAAATGATTTTAGAACCGATGGGCTACGCTCTGAGTGGACAGGTAGATTTCAGATTCCAGAAGGTGAGAGTTTTGCTCTTGGCGTGAGCCATGATAAGAATTACGTATATGTTGCTATAAGCAGTATCGATAAAGGCTTCCAGCGTCGAATAGCTTTGGGGGGGCTCACGTTGTGGCTTGATGTAAAAGGGGGCAAACGCCAGAATCTTGGAATTCAGTTTGAGGGCACAACGTCTGGAAGGAAACGGCCAAGTGCCTATCAGCGAGAACAATATAAAGTTGATGGGCGACAGAGTAGGGGTATGAATTCTGCTCCGTTACCAATAATTGAGGGTGACTTGACATTAATCCTTATAGATACCAAAGCAGGAAAAAGTCTGGGCCCTGCAGACCTGATGGCTTCGGCAAACTCTGATAATGAAACATTCTTTGTTGAATATCAGATTCCTTTGGCAATTCTGGGTGCTGACTTTGATAGACAGAAGAAATTGGGGCTGAGAATCGTCTCCACGTCAACAAAACCTAATATGAGAGAAGGACATTCAGGTGGAATGAAGGGCGGTCTGGAAGGTGGTGGTCAAGGCGGTAGATCTGGTGGCAGGGGAGGCGGCCAAAGGGGAGGTGGTCGACAAGCTGGTGGCCCATCAGGAACAGATATGGGGCAAAATGACCTTGATGTCTGGATGAAAATTAAACTCACTTCTTAAGAAATTAAGACCAAAAAAGTCTAAAAACTCCGTCTACATGGCGGAGTTTTTTTTGAAACAAATAATTGCATGTTGAGAACTCAAGCTTATCCTTGTCGTGACAATATTTATCACAAAATACTAGGGATGTTATGAAACGTCAATTACGCGATGAAATGAAGAAATCTCAATATGCTGGAACTTTAGCCAGTGACCATGGATTGGAGAATCACGGATTAAAACATTTAAACGATGTTTTTTGGAATTTATCCACATCGGAGCTTTATGAAGAGATTCTGGATCGGGAAGAGGGTAAAATTGCCCATAATGGTCCGCTTCTGGTTTATACAGGTGAGCATACCGCTCGTGCAGCCAATGACAAATTTGTAGTTCGAGAATCTTCAACCAAGGACGATATCTGGTGGGGTAAGCACAACAAACCATATACCAAAAAGAAATTTGCCAACCTGTCTAATAGACTAAAGGGTTATCTCCAGGGTAAAGATGTGTTTGTACAGGATTGCTATGTGGGAGCCGATGAAAAATATGGAATGCCCATCCGTGTGATCACCCAGTACGCCTGGCATAGCTTGTTTGCCCGAAATATGTTCGTGGTTGAGCGTGATGATGAAAAACTCAAGGAACATGTCCCTGCATTCACATTGATATCAGCGCCAGATTTCAAAGCAGATCCAGAATATGATGATTTACATAGTGAAACCTTCATTATCCTCAATTTTGAGGAGAGATTGGCGATTATTGGTGGTTCAAAATACGGTGGCGAAATAAAAAAATCATTTTTCACCATCATGAATTACCTCCTGCCAAAACGGGATGTCCTGACCATGCATTGCTCAGCCAATGTGGGTCAAAAAGGTGATGTAGCTATTTTCTTCGGCTTATCTGGCACTGGCAAAACCACGCTTTCAGCAGATGTGAATCGTGGACTGATCGGTGATGATGAACATGGTTGGAGTGATGATGGCGTCTTTAATTTTGAAGGTGGCTGCTATGCGAAAGTCATCAACCTCAATCCTGAGGCTGAGCCGCAAATTTATGCAGTAACCCAAATGTTCGGTACCATTCTCGAAAATGTTGTATTTGGTGGTCGTTTTCGACATTTAGATCTTGATGATAATATGTATACTGAAAATACCCGGGCATCATATCCCCTGGAATTTATAAGCAATGCGGTTCCAGGTGCCAGAGGTGGCAATCCCAAAAATATTTTTATGCTCACTTGTGATGTTTCTGGTGTACTGCCTCCCATCTCAAGGCTAAGCGCCGATCAGGCAATGTACCATTTTATATCCGGCTATACTTCCAAGGTGGGCGGTACCGAGATAGGTCTGGGTGCTGATCCCATCAGCACATTTAGTGCCTGTTTTGGTGCACCCTTCATGGTGCATCATCCCTATGTTTATGCTCGGCTTTTGAAGGATCGAATGCTGAAGCACAATGTGAATTGCTGGTTGATTAATACAGGTTGGACAGGTGGACCGTTTGGAGTCGGCAATCGCATTAGTATCAAGCATACCAGAGCTCTGCTTAATGCAGCGCTGGAGGGGGGATTGGATGCTGTAGATTTTAGAGAAGATCCCGTGTTTGGCTTCGAAATTCCAGAGAGCTGTCCTGAGGTACCTTCAGATATACTGGATCCAATTTTAACCTGGGCTGATAAAGATGATTATACCAGACGCTATCAGAACCTGGCAGTAAAATTTGTAGAAAACTTCAAACAGTTTGAGGATGGTGTTACGGCAGAAGTGATAGCAGCAGGTCCTAAAATCTAGTTGATTTTCTGCGCTAGGCTGAGTTTTGTGTGGCTGTTAAGCCCTTGCCGTATAGGGAAATGCAGGTGCTACTAGGGGAAAATGGTCTTTTACGAACGTATTATTGCTGCCCACGGTTCTGGTCTGAATATCGCTGATACTTAGTTTGTCCGTGTGAAAATGGAAATCGATCTGAGTATCAGTTTTCGAAGAGATATAGGGATAAATCTCCTGGAATGATGGGATCTCTTCTCCAAGAATATCATAAATGTTTACCACATCCTCCTTTCGATCAAAAAATACCAGACAGTTAAGCTCGGGGATCTCATACATCTTGTTGCGCATGGTGTATAATGCATGAAACATGAGCAATCTTGAGCTGAACACGCTGAATTCATTTGAGATGGGCACTCTGGATTTAGCATACAGATGAATCTTGTCCAGATGTTGCTGATTAGATGGATCAAGCTGAACAATACCGGCCTTTTTGTAAACAGGTTCAATTTGACAAAATTCCTGGCTTTCATCAAGGGGAGAGAAACCGTAACGCAGATAGAAAGGGATAGCCTCCTCATCAGCAAACAGGAAAACACCTTCATGTTGGCCCTTTGCCCAATCCAGACCCATATCGGTTAGTTCTCTACTTAAACCTTTTCTCCGCCAGCTGTTTTTAGTCCCAACACCGGAAATCTGTATCAACTTGGTTTTTCGACCCTGGATTACTGCATCCAGTAAATAAATACAAATACTGGAGATGACTTCGCCACCCTTAAAAAAAGTAAAGGGAGTAAATGCATCATCCCAATACCCTCGGGATTCCCATTCATTAAAATCAAGATTGTGTATATCTAAGATGAATTTCTTAAAGGCATCCTTGGCCTGCAGGTCATTCCAGTATTTAGTTTTTAACTCAAGATCCATGGAGCACCAATATTTTTTATGTTGGCAATCAGCTAGTCAGAATCCAGAAAAGATAAAACTGAAGCCATGACCTCATTTCTGCTGGTCTCTGAGAGAATACTTTCGAAGGGAAAGCCAAATACAACAATGTTGGATTCACCAGAAGCAGCGATGGCAGCACTGGTATTATTCTCAGAATACCGCAAAATAGTTTGGACATCTGAAGCTGCAGGCTCTATGGCATCAGGAGATTCAACCTTATAAAGCGTGGGATGAAAGCGAGTATTGAATTCCAGGTTCTGGGTAACTTTGAATTGGAACAGATCCTGGGCAATGGGGCTCAGTCCACCTGTGTTTACTGCGTGATCAGTTCGAAACTTGAACTTTAGTACTTCTTTGCCGAACTGCATATCCAATGTATCGTTCTCATTGTCGAAGAGATCAAATCCCACATGGGCACCGCTGAGGAACAAGTTTCCTCCTGATTGGGTATAGGCAGTGATTTTTTCCTGGAATGCTTGAGGAAAACCACGGAAATCCCTGGGGCTGAATTCTTTTGGACCCGGTACCTCTTTTTCTTCACCTAAAATAAGGTCAACCAGGGTATAATTGTTGATGTCCAATTGACCATCCCAGATGGCTTCATCACTTGAAGAAACAAATGAATAGCCTGCCTCACGTAAGGATTTCCCATGCAAATGGGGAAAGTCAAAGCTGTTGCCAGGTATGAGGGTGGTTTCCATGTCTCCAAAACTGGCACCATGTCCCGGTTCATCGTCATCAAGCCAGGGTGAATCTGCCCGTATGTCATATTGGGACCCGATATAATTCATATCATATCCATCTGAAACACCTTCATCCCACAGGTCAAAAAAGCCGAGGTATTCGTCCGATTCAATCGTTGTGGCTGCCGAAATACGATCAAAGGCATTCACAATTAAAACAGGTGCTTTTTCTCCACCCATATCGCATACAGATAGAATTTCAGAGGGGAAGCTCTCACCACCAGCGTTGAGAGCAGTCACCTTAAAACTGTATATGATACCCTCCTCCAGTGATTTGATATTGAGAATAGGACCATTCACCACAAAGCCGTTATCAAAACCCTCATCTTCAATTTGCGTATAAACCATGTATTTTTCAGGAATTGCCGTGCTCTCCAGAGAATCAAGTTCTGGCTGCCATTGCAGGTTTAAATCACCAGTTGGAGTAAAAGTGGCCTGGAAATGGGAGACAGGGAGGGGTTGAATAACATATTCAAGGTTCCATTGAGTTGAAATGTACCTGACCATGGCTTTATAGATAGATCTACTTGCATCAAATTGAAAGCGGGGATCATTGGCAAATTTCATATCAAGAAAGTTGTGGTGAGAGAGAAGCTCCAGTAATACTGAAGGTACATTGGGTCTATAAGCTTCACTATATCCTCTATCCCAGAGCATACGACGGGTCCAGGCTGGATCGTACTTGGCACGTATGTCATTCACAATCTGGGTTTGCAGAATATCTGCCAGATCCCGGTTGGTCATCCGGGACATTGAATCTGGAAAAAAATCTGTCTCTTCAGCGTCTTCAGTACTGTAAATAGACAACGTGCCGATGACAGTATCATTGCGTGTAAATCCAGCATCAGTATGAAAGGCAAAAGACAGATCGATGGGAATATTGAGCCCGGGTGCTTCACGGTCCAGATTGGGACCATATGGCGCTCCACGGAGATAATTGACCCACTCAGCGCGACATTGATAATCATCCTTATAATCACTCTCATCTTCGTTCAGATTATAAATCAGGGTATCTGGCATACCGGCATATTGGAGATAATAACGAGCTCCTTCGGTGAATCGTGGACGTCCACTAACTTGTCCTTCGCGGGAAATATTGCCTATGCCTCCGCCAAAACGTATGGCATCTGCGCTAATATACTGGCCTGATTCAGTGCTGCTATTGGTAAGCTCAACCCGATGGATATCCTCATTCAGGTCCTGGTTAAAATCAAATGTGCCCAGGTAGATCCAGGTACTGCCACCGATCTGTTGATTTACTAAAAATTCAGTCTGACCACCTCTATGAAAAACAGTATAGTGGGCATCCGTTACATTGCTGTCAGCCGCAGTATAAGCAATATAGACCGCATATTTCCCTGCCTCAGGAAGACTGGGTATCCAGCGTATTTTAGCGCTTCCGCTGGTGTCTGCCTTGATGAGACGGGACGTTCCCATGAAAAAGGGATTGTCTCCAGATACATATGGTGGGGTACCAATGGCAAAACCGGGTTGTTCCAGGGTCTTCCATTGTTCTAATTTAGAGTCATATTCCTGATACGCTGATTTTACCCCTGGTGTGTCATTGTCAATGATGACTTCATTGGTCTGGAGGTCACGCTCTCGAGGCAGAAAAACTTGAGCGCCTGCATTTTCAAGCATGGGGACGAGATATTTTAAGGTAAAGGACATGGGGAGCAGGTCTTCCACGGTCTGGAATACTCTCGCTCTTTGCCATTCCCAGCGATGAAGCTTTTGTTCATAGTACCAACCATGGCTGTGCCACAATGCAATATTGCGATTGTATAGACCAGATGATGGAGTCCATTTGTGGCTCACATTTCGAACCAGTGGCAGAGATCTTATCTCAGGTATGGGCATCCTGGATCGGTCATAGCTGCGTTTGCTGCTCCGGAAGTAATTGGGGATGAGGTCCTCAATGAGGTAGTCTACAGCATAAATCTTCACCCTGTAGTCTCTAAATTTTCTTCCCAGGGATTCCTTCATGCTAGAATGAATGTCTGTGACAACATTTTCTCTAAAGGGTGTGTTGGCAAAATTCCGATTAAAATGGATTTCAATGTTTTTTGAATCAGAATCGATAATAATGGTGTCGATTTTTGTGTATCTGTTGAGTTTGAGATGTGAGTCCCGGCTGGTGTTAGCTTCCAGAAAGCGTTCAACACCCTGATAGGCTTTCCTGGTTGTCCTATCCATCTCGGAATAGTCGTAGGAGGAATTTCCTGGCATACTTGATGAGCAGGCAATCAAAAATAATACGAGAAGACTTGTGAGTAACTTTTGATAAATATTCATGTTCAGAGGCTCCAAATGCTATGCGACTAACATAAGAAATCCAACTTGCTTTTCAATTAGTCAAAGTTTGAATATGAAGGTGAGGAGGTGATGTATCGATGATATCTCTTGATGCTAGGATGGGGAGCTTGAAGCTGGGATGGCTATAAATAATCGCTGATAGTAGCGGACCGCTCTGGGGAGAAAGGTTTATATATCGCTAAACAACCTGAAGTGTATGGTTTGCCAAAAAGATTTCAATGATACAAGGAGCAATTTAAACCTCTTGATTGACACTTCTCCTGTTTGCCTTGACTGATGGGGGATCAAGGTTTCTGAGTGTTTAATCTTCTTCAAATTTACCATTCCAGAAATGATGAGATTTGGTGCAAAGGTATTGGCTGGAATATTAGCAATAATTGGGCTCATAACCGAAGTTCTCATCAATCGGAAGGGTGAGTTGACATCCCAGACACCTTTTCCGTAGAATAGATGAATCACACCTCGAGAGACAAGGCTAATGAGTTTACGTGAAAGGGGTTGAGATCGGTCTGATCGTCTTCCAATCAGGAAATCATACTCCTGACGACGACTCCACAAGTCACTAAAGTAGGCGGGTGATAATTCACCATCTGAATCTGTTTGAAAAATCCAGGTTTCTGAGAGGGAATGATTGTAGCCCATTAAAAGCGTTGGCCCATGGCCCTGGTTTTTAGAAGTATGAATGGTTAAGGATTCATACTTTGTGGATAATTCAGTCAAAACCTCAAGAGTCGTGTCGGTGGAACCGTCATTGTAGGCATGAATTGTATAACCGATACCAAGCTCATCCAGGCATGTGACCCAGGATTTTATCACATCTAAAATAACTTCAGCTTCATTGAAGATTGGAATCACGACGGAAAGTGTTTCGACCTGCTCGTCAATCATTTTGCTTGATCTCGAATGTGTTTATAGGTACGCAAGGCAGCAGCGATGGTCTTATCCATATCATAATACTTGTAGTCTCCCAAGCGGCCGCCCACCAGGAGCTTCCTCTGTTTGGAAACTTCTGCCTCGTACTTTTTCAAGATAGCACGGTTCGTTTCTCCGCCCACAGGGTAGAAGGGATCTTCGCCATTGCCACTATGCGAATACTCTTTAATGGTCAAGGTCTGATTCTCAGAATAGACTTTCTCAGGATGAAGATGCCTGGGCTCATGAATTCTGGTGTAGGGAATACTTTCTTCAGCATAATTCATCACTGAAGTCCCCTGAAAATCCTGAACACCGACGACTTGTTCCTCAAATAAAAGGGTTCGCCATTCCAAATGACCATGTCGATAGTCAAAAAGTCTATCAATAGGTCCAGTGTACACAACAAGAGTGTCACGGTCCAGTTTATGCCTGACAGAAAAAAAATCTGTATTCACGTCGACCCGTATCTTTGGGCTGGCCAAAAGTTTATCAAATATTGATGAATAACCCTTGAGTGGAATTCCTTGCCAGGGGTCGAAAAAGTAACTCTCATCATAATTTGTCCGAAAAGGCAATCGATTTAGCAGAGAAACTGGTAGACTTTTGGGCTCACATCCCCATTGTTTGGTTGTGTAGCCCTTTAGAAAAGCTTCGTACAATGGTAATCCCATCATACTTATTGCTTTTTCCTCAAAATTTCGTGGTTTTGTGATGCCTGACTTGTGTACTTCAGCTTTGATAAACTTGGAAACCTCAAATGGTTTTAAATTTATTCCATAGAAGCTGTTTATGGTTTCCAAATTTATTGGCATCTGGTACACCTTATTCTCATAGGTGGTAAGGACCTGATGATAATAGCCATTAAATTCTGTAAACCTGTTGACGTAATCCCAAACATCTCTATTGCTGGTATGAAATATATGAGTGCCATAACGATGGTAGTGGATACCAGTCTCGGGGTGGTCAACGGAATAACAATTGCCGCCAATATGGTCTCTTTTTTCAAGCACTAGTACTGGCTCACCGAGTTGGTTGGCAATACGTTCAGCTACAACGGCACCAAAAAACCCGCTGCCAACCACCACATATTTGTATTTCTCAAAACTCATATTTCTCCAGTTCGTTTACATAGATCTGAAAGTATGAGCGGTTCCCAAGCAAATGATAGCTCTCAGTGATAAAGTCATAGAGGTGACTTTTCTCCATAGGACCCTCCTTGCTGTTCCAGATAAAAATAGCTGGTGGCGTTTCCTCCAAATCTGCAAGGAGCCGTGAATTGAGAGCCTCTATTTGTTCATTATTTTTGTCCTTCAGTGGAAGGTTGTAGAATACACCTGAGGCAGATTTTCTTTGACTATAATAATACACACCGGACTCAGAACCCCAATAGTAAATCAGGTCATCGGGAGATGTAATAGCATTTATCTCATGACCAATTTCGCGGGCATCCAGGTACTGTCTACTATATTTTTTTAGGGACACTTCAATGGGATTAAGTTTAAAAAAATCAATTTGGAAATTTATCATCGTACCAAGTGTGCTCGCTAGCAGAACCGATCCGATTATGAGACGGGGCCATTTCCTGATCTTTATTTCATTAAAAACATAATAAATAAGAAGACTTGAATTCAGAACGAAAATCGGAATTAAAACTTGAAAATAGTGTGCGAAATTTTTTCCAAGGCTGCCTATTTCAAAAAGAACTCCTATGGTCACGAGTACAAAGAAATAATGAGGAACTTTCACACTTTTCGAGCGAGATCCGATAAATAACCAGGCATACCCCTGCAAAATCATGATCCAAATTCCAGTGAGGGATTGTGGAAATAAAAAATTGGGGTGGGTTAAAAAGGCCCAAATATTTCGAATTGAATTCCCTGCATACTGTCCATTGTACACAATAAGTATATCCCAGAAATCGTGAAATCGGCCCTGTAGAATAGCGTATCCAAACATTGAACCCCAAAGCAAGGGGACAGGGTATAAAAGCATGAGGCTTGAGAATAGCAAAGATCTGTAATTGAGCTCTTTCTCAACAGCATATTTCCTGATCAGAACATAAACAAGCATGGGGGCCAATACAAAAACAGCAACTGGCTTGAACATGGTTGCAATACCCATTGCCCACCCGGCGATGTGAATATGTCTGGTCTTGGGATTGGGGGTTTGCACCAGAGCCCAAATTGCAATCAGTGTAAAATAATTTATGAAGATTTCCGTGTTGGGCTGATTTGCCTGTAAAAAGATGGAGTTTGAAGCTAATGTATAATAAATCACACCAACAAGAGCTGCTTGCCAGCCAGTTATTTTGTCCAGTATGAGATAAATCTGGAATATTGATAAGATAGAAATCAAAGCCCATATAAAGGATATGGATTGCTGTCCGTACCCCCAAACAAGTTCAGCCAGGGCAAAAGTAATGTGGATACCAGGGGGTTTGTGATCCCATAGATCTGTATATAAGCTTTCTCCACTCAGAAGCGCATGGCCTATGTACCCATAGGTTGTTATATCTCTCTCCAGGGGTTCATCCATAGAATGCAGTGTAGATGCAAAAATGAAAACAATTGCAGAAATAAAAATAAGTGCAGAAATGAGGTTTCTATACTTGTCCAAGTGGAGCTCTCCCGGTAAAGATATTTAAAACGAATAAACCGATCTAAAATATCAATGTGACAGTGAAAAAATAGTGATACCTCAGGAATATAGGTACATGGCCAATGGGCTCCAAACACGCCAGACAGGTTTTTTATATAGATTTAACGCTTTGGAGCAAAGCGATTACCGCTGGGGGTTGCAATCAAAATCTACCCTTTGCGTTCTCTGCGCACTTCGCGGTTCAAAAAATTCGTAACATCGTTGTTTCGTTGTGAGCGTGCTAAAAACAAAAAATCCCACCAGAGGCAGGATTTTATTGCGGGACCGACCGGGATCGAACCGGCGACCTCCGGCTTGACAGGCCGGCGTTCTAACCAAGCTGAACTACGATCCCAAAGTATCAAAAATTTGTGGGGGACACCGCTTTCACACTTTAACCAAGCTGCCTGTCACGGCGAAGCTCGGAGAGCGAAGACGGAAACTACGATCCCAAAAATTTCAAATGGCTTAGTCTTTTTTCCTGTATAAGATTGACACTGGAATAATTACCAGATAACCGATGAGCAATACAATGGGTGAAACCGACAGCGCTTGTACACTGTTTAGTTCACCTGTACCCATCAAAACATATCCAAGAACAATGACAAAAAGCCCTGCTATGAAAAGAAAATAGTTTATTCGCGAAAAAGGTAACTCAGAGAGCCAGTGTTTGGTGCCGTTCTTACCTTCACTTATCATAGCGCGGCGAATATAGATGGTGACAAATAGGTGCGCAAATAAAAATCATTTAATTGTTTAAATATTTACACTCGTTGACATGACAAATGACCCCTTCTATATTGATAGACTTTAGAAAGGAAATTGTGCTTGAATAGGATTCTGCGCTACGCTCTCACAGCTCTTATTATTCTTAGTCTGGCGGGCATCACCAGTCTGTATATCATTTTTGATTCAAGACCGGGTAAAACTGATAATGAACTTGCCCAGATAATTATTCGTGATGGAAGCTCATTGAGCTCCATTGCACAGCAACTCTATGAGGCTGACATCATCTCCTCGCCAGAATCGTTCAAGGTCGCAGCAAAATTACTTAATCGAACACGAGCCATTTACCCTGGGGCTTATTCCATTCAAAAAGGTCTTTCCAATACTGAGGCCATAGAAGCACTGGCTCATGCAAAAGCAATTGAGATTACGGTTACCATTCCAGAAGGGTTGCGCTCAGATGAAATCATCGGACTTCTGAGTCGGCAGTTAAATCTGGATTCGCTCAAAATGATGGACCTTCTCACAGATTCTACCTTGATCAGCATAGCAGGGCATGGTTTTTCCCATCTGGAAGGTACTCTTTTTCCTGAGACCTATCGATTTCTTGAAAATAGCGATGAATTTATGGTGCTTGCAAAAATGGTCAGGCACTTTAAGGATAGTATTCAACCAGAAATGCTTGAAAAGGCAAACAGCATGGGGTTTGACCTTCAACGGCTGATTACGTTTGCCTCACTAGTTGAGAAAGAAACTGCCAGAGAAGATGAGCGCCGCTTGGTTTCCTCAGTCTATCACAATCGAATTCAGAAAAATATGCTTCTGGGTTGTGATCCAACGGTGATTTATATGCTGGTGCGACGGGGAGAATGGAATGGGAACCTTCAGCGGAAACATTTTTTAATCAATGATCCCTACAATAGTTATTTGAAGCGTGGGCTTCCCCCTGGTCCTATTGCCAATCCTGGATTGGCCAGCATCACTGCGGCACTCAACCCTGAAACAACTGATTTTTTATATTTTGTCGGAAAAAATGATGGCACTGGTGCTCACGATTTTTCTAAAACGCTTCGCGAACACAATAATAAAGTGAATCGCTATCAACGCCGGAGATCCAACAGATGAACAATGTCCTGGCTGGACTAAATCCTCAACAACAAGCTGCAGTTGAAGCCCTGGAAGGTCCGGTCCTTATTTTCGCTGGTGCCGGTAGTGGAAAAACCCGCGTGCTGACCCATCGTATAGCCAATATGATATATAGTGGGACTGCCCAGCCCCATGAAATTCTGTCCGTTACCTTCACCAATAAAGCCGCTGGGGAAATGCGTGAACGCATAAAACGTATGCTCGGTGAAGAGCGGTCCTATGTCAACATGGGTACTTTCCACTCCATTTGCGCCAGAATTCTTAGGCGAGAAGCACTCTATATCGGGTATGAGCAGAGTTTTAGCATTTATGATGATGAGGATGGTCAGAAAGTGGTCAAAAAGATCATGAAAGACCTTCAAATCTCAACTGATGTCATCAAACCCAATTCTGTGTTCTACAATATCAAGCAATTCAAATCGCAAATGATATTTCCGCCTGAGGCAACTGATTTGGCGATGTCTACTTTTGACGATACCGTTGCAAAAATCTATGGGATGTATCAATCCGAGCTCAAAAATAGCAGCGCCATGGATTTTGATGATCTTCTTTTGAAGCCTTTGGAATTATTTGAGAAGAACCCACATATCCTGAAAAAATATCAAGATCAATTCAAATTCATCATGGTGGATGAGTACCAGGATACAAACAAAGCACAATTCTTGTTTGTCGAGGCCCTCAGTCATGAGCACAAAAATTTATGTGTTGTGGGTGATGATGATCAATCCATTTATGGTTGGCGCGGAGCAGATATTGGAAATATTCTTGATTTTCAACAACATTTTCCCGGCGCACAGATTTTTAAGCTCGAGCAGAACTACCGATCCACCAAAACAATCCTGGCTGCGGCTTCTGCTGTGGTGAAGCTCAATGAAAAAAGAGCAGAAAAAGAATTATTCACTGAAAGTGGTGATGGCGATATCATCAAGGTATTGGAAGGACGAAATGAACTGGATGAGGGGCGCTTGATTGTTGATGAGATCCAATCAGTTTGTCGTCGCAATAAACATGGTTTTCAGGATATTGCCCTGCTCTATCGCACCAATGCTCAATCCCGCCCACTTGAAGATGTATTGCGCAGAAATGGGGTTCCCTATCAGATCATTGGAGGTACCAAATTTTATGACCGCATGGAAGTGAAGGATATCCTGGGATATTTCAGACTCATAGTAAACCCTTTGGATAATGTCAGTTTCATGAGGATTATCAACAAACCCACCCGAGGCATAGGGAAAACGAGCCAGGATGCCATCAATGCCTTTGCCGTCAATCAGGGTATTTCACTTTTTAGCGCTGCTACCCGTGCCCAGGAATACGGCTTGACCTCAAGAGCATTTAACAAGGTCATAGAGTTCGTCCAGTTGATTGGGAAGTATTCTGGTTTACTCAAAGAGTTGAATCTGGAAGAGTGGGCTCGTGTTTTTGTGGATGAGCTTGGAATTGTGAGGCAATACAAAGAGGAGGGGACGGCAGAGAGTGACATTCGTGCAGATAATATTTACGAATTGCTATCAGCTATTTCTGAATATGCTCAGCGAGCGGAAGAACCAAATTTGACAGGCTATATGGAAGAAGTCGCTCTTCTCACCGATATTGACAAGTTTAATCAAGATAAACAACAGGTCACTCTGATGACGCTGCATAGTGCCAAGGGACTTGAATTTCCTGTAGTATTTTTGACAGGAATGGAAGATGGACTCTTTCCATTACAGCGCTCAATTGATGACAATGAAGCTCTTGAAGAAGAACGAAGACTTTTTTATGTAGGCTTGACACGAGCCATGGAACGTGCATATTTAAGTGGTGCTCAAATGAGGCAGCGATATGGTGAGACGATGTATAGCCGTCCCTCACGATTTCTCGAAGAAATACCAGCTCATTTATTAGACTATTCAACAAGAAGTATCAGCGATTTTACCCGAGAGGAATATCGCAAGAAACCTGGAGTAAAAGTGACTCGAACCAAACCCACAAAACCTGCGCCAAAACAGACAACTGGTATGCGTCGGGCGATGGGAACCCTGAATCAGCATGAACCGGGGGTCTATGTGGCTGGGATGCAAGTTGGTCACAAGATCTTTGGGAAGGGAAAAATTCTTGTTGTTGATGGTACGGGTCCAGAAGCTAAAGTCACAGTGATGTTCCAGGGCAACGTTAAAAAGAAGTTGATTGCCAAGTTTGCCAATCTTGATGTTACCGATTAATTTTTTTGTCTCATTATTCCTAAAATACTAACTACATAGATTTATTCTACATTCCAGGGGGCATAACAGCTCCCTGATACAACATTACTCACACTTTAAATCTAAATGAGACTTATTTGCACTTGTGTAGATGAGATTCATTCTTATTTTCAAAATGAGAGGAGAATGGATCATGTCTGCAGCAAAAAATCAAGAATTAAAGCAAGTGCTCCGGGAGCATGAACTCAAAGCGACAACTCAACGCATTGCTCTGTTAAAATTACTAGACGCAACTCACGAACATTTTGATGCCGAAGAGATTTATCTTGAGCTTATCAAGAAACAAAAAAATGTTAGTCGAGCAACAGTATATCGTTCCCTTGAAGCTCTGGTTGATCAAAGTCTGGTCACCAGGTTGGATTTTGGGGACGGACGCATGCGATTTGAACGCAGCAAGGGTGAAGATGAGCACCATGATCATCTCATCTGTGAGGGGTGTGGCAAGGTCATAGAGTTTTTTAATCTGGAAATGGAAGCTCAGCAGCTATCTGTTTGTGAAGAAAATGATTTTACACCCTCAACGCATACCATGCACATTTTTGGAACCTGCTCTGATTGCAAGAAAACCAGTTAAATGAAGTATTATCATAGAGTGGTAAGTATGTAACATGCTGGAAACCTGCAATGTTTAATTTTAAGAAACCCCGTCACAGGCTGCCTATCTCAGATGAAAATGATTTACGACTCAGCGATTTAAAACCCGGTGAAAGGGGTCGCATTGTTGAAATTGGGGGGAGTGAAAATTTCCGACATCGTCTGATTGAAATGGGTATTACCCGTGACGCTGAAATATGTGTTGATAAATACGCACCCCTCCGTGATCCAATGGAACTCATCGTAAAAGGATATCACCTTTCTCTGCGAGGTATGGATGCACAAAAAATCAGTGTCAAGCGGATAGCCTAGGATGAATTTTAACATTGCAATAGCTGGCAATCCCAACTGTGGTAAAACCACGATCTTTAATGCACTGACAGGCGCAAGGCAGCGGGTCGGCAATTGGCCTGGTGTGACAGTTGAGAAAAAATCAGGACACTATAACTATTCAGACCTCAAATTTGATGTTATTGATCTCCCTGGTACATACTCTTTAGCGGCTTTCTCGGCCGAGGAAACTGTGGTTCGCCACTACCTTGAACAAGATGAAGCTCAAGTCGTTGTAAATATAATTGATGCCTCCAACCTCGAGCGTAATCTCTTTCTCACAACTCAACTTATAGAATTGGGCAAACCCCTGGTCATTGTTCTCAATATGATGGATATGGCACATGAGAAAGGTCTGCAAATAGATGCCGATACGCTGGCAATCCTTTTAGGTGCCCCAGTGGTTCCTGTAGTTGGGCGCACAGGTGAGGGTATTGACCTCCTCAAGGAGAAAATTTTACGGGTATGTACTGAAATATCCATGAAGTCTCGCCTCATTGACATTAGCTACCCCAGAGATATCGAATTAGAAATTCAAAAGCTCACTCCTCTGATTCAAAAAAATAATGTTACTGATAAGCATAGCCGATGGACCAGTATCAAACTGTTGGAATCGGATAAGCAAACGCGTGATGAAGTTCGGCTCCATCCTAATGGAACTGACATTCTCGATCAGGCCAGGGTCTCCATTGACAGGATTGAGGTATTATTCAAAGATACTGGGAGGGCAATTATTTCCCATGCGCGCTATGGGTTTATTCAAGGTGCACTGCGTGAGTGCGTGGTCGAAAGCATCATCGCTACTGCGGATTATAGCCGCCAGATAGATAGGGTGATCACCAATCGCTGGTTAGGTTTGCCTATTTTTGGTCTTTTCATGTGGCTCATGTTCAAACTGACCTATGATCTGGGGTCGATTCCCATGGACTGGATCGACTCTGGTCTTGTATGGCTCATGAATTTTATTTCCGGCCTCATGCCAGAAAGTATGTTTGCCAGTTTACTGGTGGATGGTGTCATCGGTGGCGTTGGTGCCATCGCTGTATTCTTACCTAACATTTTTATACTCTTTTTCATTATAGCTGTACTGGAAGATTCAGGGTACATGGCCAGGGTTGCTTTTATCATGGATAGGGTCATGCACAATATTGGGCTTCACGGGAAAGCATTCATCCCCATGATCATGGGGTTTGGTTGTAATGTCCCAGCGATTATGGGAACCCGCATCCTGGAGTCACGACGAGATAGAATTCTCACAGTCCTTATCAACCCCTTTATGAGTTGTTCTGCAAGATTGCCGGTTTATGTCCTTGTAGCTGGGGCCTTTTTTCCTGATAACGCTGCGACGGTAATTTTTTCCATGTATATATTGGGCATTGTCGCAGCTATAGCCAGTGGCAAGCTTTTCAGCCGAACCATTCTGAAGGGCATGTCTAAACCCTTTGTACTGGAGTTGCCACCCTATCAGCGTCCGACGCTGCGGTCGCTTATCCTGCATACCTGGGAACGAGGCTATCTGTTTATCCAGAAAATGGGTACTGTCATTCTGGTTGGATCTGTTATTATCTGGGTTCTGGGATACTTCCCTAGAGAAGTTGAGTTGGAAAGAGATTATCAGAAAGAAAGAATGACACTGACCCAAAATTATGATTTCCAATTGATCGACCTGGGATCAAAATTCAAAAAATCAGTTTTAAAGGACCGACGAGCATACCATTCTGAGATGGTGGACTATTCAGCCAGCGCAAGTTATCAGGAACTTCATCGTCAATTCCAGCTATTGCAGGAAGCGTTAGCTAGCGAGGAAACCAAGGAACTCAACAAGCTTCGCCAAGAGGAGATTGGGGATATTACTGAGCAAAAATGGATAGGACGCGTTGGGAAAATATTTGAGCCTATTGTCCGACCTCTTGGATTTACCTGGCGGGAAAGCGTGGCCCTTATTACAGGTTTTGTTGCCAAAGAAATTGTTGTTTCGACCTATGGTGTCCTGCTCGGTGTTGGTGAGGATGTTGATGAAGGCAGCCAGGGAGTGATCAGTGGTCTAAGGTCCTCTGGAATGACACCCCTTGTTGCACTGAGCTTTCTGGTATTCACGTTACTCTATACGCCCTGTCTGGCAACGGTAGCAGCTATTAAACGAGAAACCGGCACCTGGGCATATACCTTATTTTCAATTGCATATTCACTGGGGCTGGCATACACACTGGCCTTTGCTGTAACTTATTTTGGGGGGATGTTTAATTGGCTCAGTTGATTGACTTGTTAATGGTGACTTTGGCTGTTGGCATCGCCATATGGTTTACTGTGAAGTATTTCTATAATCTGGGGAAAGCTCCCAAAGGCGAGTCTGTCAGTTGCTCAGGCTGTAATTCTGGCTGCCATGATGATATTCCCGAAAATCCATCCCTGGGATTGCTCAGAAAAAATAAATAAAGCTAATCAGCTTAGTACTTATGCGCTCCCATCCCTAGATAATCATCTATCTGATGGGCAACTTCCTTGATTAATTTTGTACGTTCTCGGTGCTCAAGAAAAGCGCTTTTAAATCCGCTGATAATAAAATCCTTAAAATCTTCCATATTGAAATTAAAGGTTTTGTGGGCCAGCATATACTCATCTACCAATGTAACACCGCTAATGAGCCTATTGTCCGTATTCAAACTCAGTCTCAAACCGTAGTCATGGTAAAACTTGAGGGGATGATTACCAACTTTGCCAATAGTGCCAGTTTGAAAGTTTGAGGTAAGACAAACTTCAAGACAAATACGGTGGTCATTAATGTAATTCATAAGGTCACCATCTTCTCTCAGACGGGTACCATGTCCAATACGATTTGCTCCACAATAGTGGATGGCCTGATGGATTGACTGGGGCCCGTAGGCTTCTCCTGCATGGAGGGTTACGTTAACATTGTTATTGCGAATCAGATAGAAGGCTTCAAGATGATCCTTTGCAGGAAAATTTTCTTCTGCCCCAGCAAGGTCGTATCCCACAACACCCCTGTACTTATAGGCGATGGCGAGTTCTGCGAGCTCAATAGATGATTCAATAGAAAAATTCCTGATTCCACAAATGATGACCCCGGTACTGATATTGAATTCATGTTCAGCATCCCGTAGACCCTTGATTACTGCATCCAGTGATTCCATGGGGGTCATACCCTTGTCTTTGTGCAGAATAGGGGAGTATCTCACTTCCAGATGTCGCACATTCTCAGCTGCTGCATCTTCGGCCAGCTCAAAAGCAGCACGTTCCAATGCCTCAGGGGTTTGGAGGACGGCCAGGGTAAATTGGAATTTTTCAATGTACTCTTCCAGACTCTTGACTCGGTTTTGGACAACCACTGCCTTTTTAAGACCATCCAGATCTTTGGCAGGTAATTCAACCTTATCTTTCTGAGCCAAATCCAGCATGGTTTCCAATCTCAGGGAGCCATCAAGGTGACAGTGAAGTTCTGGCTTGGGAAGCTCAATTAAGAAATCTCTTCGAACCGGTTTCATCAATTTTCTCCGACTTGTGTTCTATCAGTTTTTAAGGTAGTGAGGAACCAGATGGCGATGGCAATCACAAGGATAGGTCCAAGCCAGCCAAAACCACCATAGTTGGGCCACCAATCTTTATCGGCAGTTAGGAAGATTGGCAATGCTACCAGAATACCCATAATGGCTTCGCCAGTGATCATTCCAGCTGCCAGTAGTAAACCCTTTTTCCTCGTAGCATCAGATGCACCCATCTTGTCACCAAAATGAGCTAACATTCCTCCGATGAAAATAGGCGTAGTCAGGGAAATGGGCAGGTATATACCCACGGCCACAGCCAGAATTGGAATTCTAAATTCGGAGCCCTTGCGTTCTTGGCGAATATCAAGGGCAATGATAATGACACCAATGATGGCGCCCATGATTACCATATCCCAGGGTAAATTCCCCTGAAAAACACCCTCTGCCACAGCCTTCATTAAGGTGGCTTGAGGTGCCGAAAGGGTGGGGGAGCCAATGGTATATGCCGTGTGCAGAATGTCCAACACAAGCCCAAGTACTATAGCTGCGCTTAAAACCCCAATGACCTGCATTATTTGCTGCTTCCACGGTGTTGCACCAACGATATGTCCAGTTTTTAAATCCTGAAGGTTGTCACCTCCAATGGCAGCCGCATTACAGACGACGGCGCCGACCATAATGGCCGCTGCGGCCCCTTGCAGAGATCCTGCACCCAGAATAGCCAGGAGCAGGAGTGAAGCAAAAAGGACAGTGGCTACCGTAACTCCTGAAATGGGGTTATTTGATGAACCCACCACACCTGCCATGTAGGCAGCTACAGCTGAGAAGAAAAAGCCAAAGACCATCATGATGATGGTTATTAAAACAGCCAGCTGGGGGGTAGGAAGAATATCATTATAAATAATAAAGACGGGAATCATAAGTACGAGCAGTGCAATCCCCACATATTTAATGGGAATGTCTTGTTCTTCTCGCGGCACGACTTCACCACTCTGAACTTTACTGTAAGCTCTTAAACTTGCCTGTATTCCAATCATGAGGGGCTTGAAGAGCTTGATTAAGGACCAAATCCCACCAACGACCATAGCACCTACACCAAGATATCGGATTTCTGTATCCCATATGGTGTTTGCAGCGTCCAGAGCGTTGCCTTCGTAGCCATGAATAGCAGTGTAAATAGGAATTGCAAAGAACCACGAGATGAGCCCCCCTGAAAATACAAGTATACTAATATTTCTACCGACGATGTATCCTACGGAAATCAAGGCTGGTGACAAATCCATTCCAAAACCGAAAACTGAACGTCCTAAATGAGTGGCCCCTTCCAGGGCAGAATGCCACAAAGCGAATCCTTGTTGCCCCAATTTCATAAGTGCGGCAGTTACACTGGCCATGGTGAGCAATCGTAGCCCCCCCTGAACCTCATCCTCAGCGCTTCCACTTTTAGCATTCCCAGCCTCAAGCACTGCTGCCGTGGCCACCCCTTCAGGATAAGTCAGTTTGGCTTCCACGATGAGGGCGCGCCGTAGCGGGATAGTGAATAAGACACCAATTAATCCACCCACACTGGCGATTTTAGCAACCTCCAAATAATTGAAAGTTTCCCAATAGCCCATGAGCAGTAGAGCAGGGATAGTGAAGATGACACCAGCTGCAAGGGACTCACCTGCAGAGGCGGCGGTTTGGACAATGTTATCTTCAAGAATATTATGATTTTTGAATAAACTCAAAACACCCATACTGATCACAGCTGCTGGAATAGAAGCGGAGGCTGTCATGCCAGCGAAAAGACCCAGGTAGGCATTGGCGCCAGCCAGGACCATGGATAGTATTATGCCGAGGAAAACTGCTTTAACTGTAATTTCAGGTAATGGCTTACTCACGATATCCCTTTCTTATCTTGATGTGACCGCAAAGATAAGGGAGATTAAAAAGGGGGAAAGTGCTATTTATTTCGAATGATTAAGGGAATATCAGACTGAATTGGCAACATTGTTCGAAAATTCGGCCCTTAGTGTATCAAAATAAGTTTGCCACTTGAGGCTGATTTCTCGCGGGGGAAGTTTAAAGCTGTGTCTTATACCTCCTACCCCAATAGAAACTGCATTGAAGTAATCCATGGTGAATATTGTGATATTTGCCAGGGACCAGGACTGGATTTGATTCTGTTTGTCAGACAGTACGACTCTCTGGTTTGAGAGCGTTAAGCTCAGGTCATTACCCTCAAGTACAGCTTCTTCACTTTCATATTTTACAATTGGAGTATGAAGCTGAATAATTTCATCCTTCTCAAGGGTAAAAGGAAGATCAAGATTGAGGGGATATCCTAAAATATCCGCTTCGATCTGTTTAATCCATTGAATGCTGGAGAGAGGCTGGGTTTCGGTGGAAGTGTTAAATGTATAATCATCAGCCACCTGCCACTCCGTACCACAGCTATTGCACCTGAGGTTTTGGCCAGAAGTTACCTCGATTGAATTGCGCGTACGACATTTAATACAGGCCCATAATAAATGTTCCATCCCACGAGTAATTGTCCTGCTTTTTACCCTGCGAAAGATTTTTTCCTCTGCAAAGATGTTGGCTTTTATTTGATTCTCTAATTCATTCAAATCAGACTGAGCCTCAAGTGGAATAATGGGCTTGAAGGAAACTCTGACCTTTCCCCGTCTGCGATTTGGTGCCCACCTGGGCCATATTTCATAGGCCCCATCAAGATGAACTGGTAAAATGGGTACTTTACAGTGTTGAATAAGTTTTAGAGTTTCTTTGAGGATTGGCAGGGGAGAGCCATCAAGAGATCTACCCCCCTCGGGGAAAATACAAACAACCTGCCCCTTGCTTATCATCCTAATCATGGTGCGAATAGATGTTAAGTCCTGCTTATGTCTATGCATTGGAAAGCTGCCAGTCCCTTTGAGTAAAAAACGCATCAGAGGTGTTGTGAAAACGTCAGCCGTGGTCACAAATTTTATCTCGTAAGGTATGAAAATGGCAAATAGAAATGGATCCAGATAGCATTCATGATTGGATACAACGAGAAATGGTCGGTTATGAGGAATGTTTTCAGTACCCTCTACCTTAATTCTGTACCAGAAGCGAATAAATAGCATGCCAATGAGCCATACAAGTTGTGGCCGAAAACCTACCTGGAGATTATCTGCGACCTTTACTTTCCAATACCAGAATGGTGTATTCTTTTTATACACCAGATAAGATTCACCCAGGGATCGGGAAAGAAGAGGCTCTTGATACATCAGGAGCCATAAAAAGTAAATCAAAGGAAAAATCAGGGACAGGATCAAGGTTTGCCAGGTAAGTCCTATGAATATGAGAAAAACTCCAGCTTGATAGATGGAGAAAAACCAGGTAAATGGATGTCGGGTTCTGGCATAAAAGCCCACATCTACCAAACGGGATATTTTTGTAGAGAAGTGAAGATTGCCATTTCCAAATCTTAGAATTAAAAGATCGGCAAGCATCATTCCATGTAAACCGATTAAAATTAAAAGTGTACCCAGCCAGAAACTCACAGGTCCCGCAGTATGATGGGGTAATGATACAGTTGAGGTGTATAGAACAAGGGGAAGTATGGACAATTTAATGACCAATCCCAAGAAGTTGCGCAATATCTTTAGTCCATTTTTCACAGCCAGCATTTTAATAGAAATTCTAGACCCCTGTTATAGAATAAAGCTTAGGAATTTATTTCAGATTACACTGGTTATGACCTTGCCCTCATAATGGACATCGAATATATTCGGGCTTGCGTTATTGAACTCGGAACTGGTCTTTGTGGTTTAAAGACGTCGAATAGAGTGAAAAGCACTAAATATTTTTGTGCAAGTGGGAATCCCATCAAATGAAATTTGAGACAGAATTTAAAAATGATACTCTCATCGTGAGAGTCCAGAATACAACCTTTGATATCCGTGGAGTAAAGGCCTTTAAGCGTGACATTTTTATGGCCATTGCAGAATCGGACTTCAAAAATATCATTATCAACATGGAAAATGTCAGAATGGTTGACAGTACCGGTCTGGGTGGATTGCTATTTGCGAAACGCCAGGCAACAATTAAAGGCGGTGAATGCTTTCTGGTTAAACCGCAGGCAAAAATTGCCTCTCTCATCAAAATATCCAAGCTGGATGATGTGTTCACTATTGTTGATGACGAAGAGACCGCACTAAAAAAATAGACTTACAAGTTTATGGATAAAAAAAAGCGACCGTGGTCGCTTTTTTTTGGTGTGTGCCGTGCATGGTTAATAACTAGGTGGTGCAAGTCCACTGTGGAGGATTGTAGTTTCCAACCACTAGTCGAGAGCAAGGGTGTCGTGGGTGACTGCGAATCTGAAGGAAGCTTAAGGCAAATCTCCGAACTGAGGA
>JADHUM010000004.1 GCA_016784545.1 Candidatus Neomarinimicrobiota bacterium | reverse complement strand
CTGGGAAATGGCTTGAAATGGCTGTTTCTTTTGATCTAGACAATGAAAATGTCAATTTATCAGAGAAATGAGTGAAAGATGTCTCAAAATGACGAAAAAGAGACTCTTGCAATTGTATTCTCACACAGCCTCTTAAGTCCGGGGCTATGGCGTTTCTCCAATATTTTCTTACAATAATTAATTTTAGTTCAGATGATAATTTCCTTCAATGACTGCGCCAAATTGAGCTGCAGAATATGGTTTTTGGAGATATCCATTGAAGCCATTCTCCTGATAACCCTCGATACTTTTTTTCTCATATGCTGTCATGGCAATCAGAGGAATATTCTTATAACACTGATTGGATTTGATTCTTCCAGCCAGATCCATTCCAGATATGCCATTCCCAAGTGACACATCCAAAAACATAATCTCAACATCCTTGCGATCTTTGATAATCTGTAATGCGTCCTCACCTGACTCAGCATAGAGTGCTTCGATGTCCATGTTTTTAACCATATAGCTAATGATCAATCTCCAGCCCGGGTCATCCTCTACAAACAATAAAGTTTTTTTCTTCGGTGGCATTTGGATTTCCATTTTCTTGTCTCCTCAAATAGGTGTTGGTGAAAAACGTGACATGAATATAGAGCCACATCTCTTTGTTCTCATGAGGGGAAGCCTAGTTTGAAGCTGGACAATCCCTAATTACAGCATGAAATAGAGCTATGGATGCTTCAAGGGGTTTGTATCTTGTAGAAAAGGTCCCCAACAGAACAATGAAGTTGTGCATGAAAATTGAATTGGTGCGTCCACGAATACCAGTCATTTGGTGATTGATATTATCATGATTGTGATTATATACACGAAGAATCAGGACAAATTAAAAAATACAACTTTCATTTATATGGGGTGATATATGTCTGAACAAAACAACGGACTCAATTCTCATCTTCCACGAGGCTACAGCATGGAAGACTCAATCGCTCGCAAAGAATGGGTCAAGGAATTCACAGGCGTTGAAATTGATGACACGCTCACTGATGATGTTGAAGATTTAAAGGGAATCATTGAGCACCATGTTGGTACGATGAATATACCCATGGCTGTGGTCGGCCCACTGAAAATCGAGGGCACCTATGCCAATGGTGACTTTGTCATCCCCCTCTGCACCCTTGAAGGGTCACTTGCTGCTTCAATGAATCGTGGGATTTATGCTTCTACCGTCAGTGGTGGAACAATAGTACGTCATTTCAGGCAGGAGCTTTCAAGGGCACCTGTATTTATTCTGGACAACCTTCACGAAAGCGCAAAATTCCAACAATGGGTGACAGATAACCAGAACAAAATCATGGAAGTGGCGGAAAGTACCACCAGACATGGAAAAGTGTTGAGAATTGATCAATATACAATTCAAAATTATGTTGTGCTGGATTTGGTGATGGACACCAACAATGCAGCCGGACAAAATATGGTTACACTGGCAGCTCAGGTAGCCTGTGAATACATTCAAGCTGAGACAGGTCAGAATTACTTCCTGGAGTCCAACTTCAATAGTGATAAAAAAGCCTCTACAAGGAACATGCTGCTGGGAAGAGGTCATGCTGTCTCTGCAGAGACCACAATCAAGAATAGTGTCATGCGCAGAATTCTCAAAATGGATCCCGACATATTGTATGATTCCTTTAGCTTTTTTCCCACCATATCGAGTTTAGCTGGAACCCATGGGAATGGATTGCATGTCTCAAATGCAATTACCTCTATTTATCTGGCCACAGGTCAGGACACAGCCTGCGCTGCTGAAAATAGCATTGCCCATTTGGGCATCGAAAAGGCGGAAGATGGAATCAAGTTCAAGTTGACGCTTCCCTCTCTCACAGTGGGTACTGTGGGTGGAGGAACACGCCTGAAAATGCAAAAGCGAAACCTGGAATTGCTGGGATGTGCAGAAGGTGAACATTCATCGAGAAAACTGGCAGAAATTATTACTGCTGCAACCCTGTCTCTTGAAATTTCACTCATCTGCGCCATCGGGTCTCACACCTGGACAGAAGCGCATATGAAATATGGCAGAAAATAGAGTCTGGTATGGATGTTCTTGAAAATCCAAAATATTCCTATTTGTTGGGAAAACAGCCCTTCTATTATAAAATCTGGAAAATCCTGTTTTATTACTACAGCAAGGTCGTTTTTACATTCTATACGCCCTTGAAAGTCTACGGTCGCCAACACGTCCCCGACTCCTCCTATATTTTTTGCAGCAATCACAATAGCCACATGGATGTCGCCCTTCTTTCTGCAGCGGCACAACAAAGTTTCAATCATTTTGGAATGATGGCAGCCAAAGACTATTGGTTTGATAGTTGGACCAGACGAACCCTGATTAATACAGTCATGAACCTTATTCCTATTGATCGCAAGATCAAAGGGGATACTCAGTTTCCCATCCAGGACACCATCAAGTTGTGCAAAACATTCATGAACTATCAACAGAGGAGTCTCATATTTTTTCCTGAAGGCACCCGTGGCACTCCCGGCAAAATATTACCCTTCAAAAAGGGTGCTGCCAGGTTTTCTCTGGATCTGGAGGTTCCCATTTTGCCCGCTGTGATATACGGTTCTCACAAAGCCTGGCCGCGGGGTAATTTTTTAATGCGTCCAACAGGCATTGAGGTCTATATTCTTGAACCAATATATCCGGCAAATTTTCTGGAAACTGATACTCCAAGCGAGAATGATTTGATAGAAGCAGCAAAAAAAATGATAGCTGCGCTGGAACAAGCTATTACAAATAAGGCAGCCGAACTTTATGAAAAATGATAAGACTCCCAACACAGAGAAATTTTACGCTGTAAATAAAGACAACTGGGGACACAAATGGGGTTACAAAGATTCAGAATTTATACTGAATAAAGACCGGACCGTAAGCATGACCGGAGATCGCTACGATCTTTGTGGCTTCGATATGCCAGATTTTATCCCATACGTTGAAGAGATGTTGGATATGACAGTTGATGTAGACGACGTCTTGCCTGAGGTGGAGGACAAGCCTGTAGAAGATGCTCAGATCAACCAAGCTTTCGTAGACGCAGTTACATCTACATTTTCCGAGGATCGTTATTCCTTTGGTGATGCAGAGCGCCTCATGCATAGTGCTGGTCAGACTACCGATGAAATATATAAGGTCGTTTTTGCAAAAATCGATAAAGTGGCTGACATGGTCTTCTACATCGAGTCTGAAGACGAAACTCAAAAGTTGATTGACCTGGCGATTAAATATGATGTTTGCCTCATCCCATACGGTGGTGGCACAAGTGTAAGCAACGCGCTGCAAATCCCTCAATTTGAAACGAGAATGGTGGTAGCAGTTGACACGCGACGAATGAATAAAATCGAATCCATAGATGTGGAAAACCGTCGCGTAGTTGTCCAGGCCGGCATCCTCGGCAGCAAACTGGAAGAGCTGCTGGAAGCCAAAGGGCTAACCGTTGGACATGAACCAGACAGTATCGAATTGTCTACCCTGGGAGGCTGGATTTCAACCAATGCCAGTGGGATGAAAAAAAATCGCTATGGTAATATTGAAGACATTGTTGAAAATGTAACCATGATCACTCCCAATGGCGTGGTAGAGCAGGTCAATCCGATTACACGTGCATCCATCGGTGTTAGTGCACAGAATATGCTTTTAGGTTCTGAAGGTAATTTTGGAATCATCACCAAAGCCACTTTAAAAGTGCATGCACTCCCAGAATTATCTGATTTTAATTCTGCCCTGTTTCATGACTGGGAGACCGGTGTGGCTTTTATGTATGAATTATCCAAAAGTGGAGCAGTTCCTGCCAGCGCTCGACTCATGGATAACGCCCAGTTCCGTTTTGGTCAAGCTTTGAATGCCAAACCCAGTGGTCTAAAGGTGTGGATAAAAAAACTTGAAAAGTTTGTCGTATTAAATGTCAAGGGCTTTGACCCCTACAAAATGGTGGTAACCTCCTTCAAATTGGAGGGCTCTAAAGATGAAGTGGCATTGCAACAGAAAACTTTAAAAAAATTAACCAAGAAACATAAAGGTATGATTGGCGGCTCTGAAAATGGCAAGAAGGGTTATAACCTGACTTTTGCCATCGCCTACATCAGAGACTTTATGACTCGCTATCGTATTATTGGTGAAACCATGGAAACTTCGGTTCCATGGAGCAAACTAAATGAGGTATGTGAAGCTGCAACCAATCAAATCAATGAACTTCACAAAAAGCACAACATCCCCGGGAAGCCTTATATCTCATATCGTGTGCCTCAGATCTATCACACGGGGGTCTGTATCTATTTTATGTTTGCCATGAATATCAAAGGTGTTAAGAATCCCGTTGAGATTTTCAATTCAATTGAATATGCCATGAGGGAAGCCATAATGGAAGCTGGTGGTTCCATTTCCCATCATCATGGGGTTGGAAAACTGCGCAAAGATTTTATGAAGGGAACCATTTCCCCGGCAAGTATCGAAATGTTAAAGCAGGTAAAAACGGCCCATGACCCAAAAAATATTTTTGGCGTCCGGAATAATATTTTCGCAGACTAAGCTGAACAGACTTTAAGGATTCTTCAGATATGAATGTGTCAGGAAAGGTCTTTATTGTCACTGGGGCTTCTTCTGGTATCGGCGAAGCACTGTCAGTTGAGCTGGCCAGTAGGGGTGCCCAGATTGTCTGTGCGGCGCGTAGAGTAAATGAGCTTGAGCGGGTCTGCAATTCCATTAATACCGCTGGCGGTTCAGCACTGGCCGTACAAACAGACATCACTGACCTGAATGCCTGTCGTCATCTGATCAAACAAAGCATAGACAAGTATGGCAAACTGGATGGTCTAATCCTTAACGCTGGTGTCAGCATGTGGGCCAGATTTGAGGACATCACTGATATCTCATTTTTCCAGAATTTAATCGATGTGAATTATCTTGGGGCTGTAAACTGTTGCCACGCAGCGCTTCCCCATCTGAAAAAGACCAATGGAAAAATTGTCAGTTGTTCAACAGCTCAAGCCATCATGGGATTTCCAAACCATTCAGGCTATGTCGCTTCAAAACATGCACTTCATGGATTTCTATCCACTTTGGACATGGAGATGAAGGGCGAAGTATCAATTCTCGAGGCTGTTTTGAGCTGGATCAGGGGTACAAATCTCAGGGACAACGCCTTTGGAGCAGAGGGCACAAAACTCACCAAATCCTCAAAGAAGCACACCAGTGAATCAGTAAGCTTAGAGGATTGTGTGGAACAAATAATCCTGGCAATAGAAGCTGATAAAAAGACGGTCTACATCCCCAGGAAACTGGCTATGATTCCCCTTCTCAATACTTTCTTCCAGGGTTTTCTCCGGCGCAAGGTATCTGGAGCTATCGACAAAAACGAGTCATAGCAGTTTAAGCTCAATCGCCATGGACAATTGGTACCTCTAAATTTTTACGCCAATATATTTACACTAATTGAAGAGATTGTTTCTGACTACCCCATGTGGGTTTTTATGAGATCCATAAATACGGGACGGTAGGTGGCGCCGATGGGAAAACTTTTTTCCCCGATATAGACTCTTCCCTTATCGATGGTATTTACTTTGGAGAGACTCACAATAAATGACTTATGGATTCTACAGAAGCGATCTGCAGGTAGCAGATCCACCATTTTTTTCATGGACATATAGGAAAGATGCTTGCCTTGATTGGTGATGACACTGAGATAATCACCCACTGCTTCCACATAAAGAATATTACGCAGATCCACACGATTGACCTGACCCTCCTCTTTGAGGAAAATAAAATCCTTTCCCGACTGGCTTCCTCCCTCTTTTGGAGATGGAACTTCATTGCCTGCCATATTCCCATCAGCAGGGGTAATTCTATCCCGAGCCTTATTCAACGCCTGTATAAAGCGTTCCAGGGAAAAGGGTTTATGGAGATAATCTACCACATCCAGCTCAAAACTTTCCACGGCATACTCACGATAAGCTGTGGTGATAATGGCCAGGGGTGGACGTCGCAGACTCTCCAACAGTTTCAACCCCGTAAATTTAGGCATGTTGATATCTAAAAATAATAGGTCAGGGTGTAGCGTGAGTATAGCCTCATTGGCTTCAAATGCATTCTTACACTCACTGAGAACTTCAAAACCAGGAATATCAGAGAGATATTTTTTAATAACAGCACGAGCGGGTGCTTCATCATCAACAATAAGACAACGAATATTTGTCTGCGAACTCATGGGCTCAATTCTCCAAAGGAAATTCTAAGATCAACAATGAACTGCTTCCCATCATCCTTGATCTCAAATCGATGCTTATCAGGATAAATAAGATCGAGTCGTTTGCGGACATTTTCCAGACCAATACCTCCCACTGCCCCTTCACGCTTCAGGTCATCCTCAAAATTATCCCGAAGATTTGTACATCGAAACTTCAACTCACCAGCATTTTGTTTGAGTTCAACCTTAATAAAGGGCTGACCACTTGAAATATTTGCGCCATGCTTAAAGGCGTTTTCTATGAGGGGGACAAATAATAGTGGGGCGATCATTATGGACGTATCAGGGACATCCATCTTCAATTCAACCTGGACTGACTCATCTATACGAACTTTTTCCAGAGCAATATAGTTGGTTAAAAACTCCATTTCCTTTTCCAGTCGAACCTGTTCGTCCTGACATTCATAAATGATGTAGTTCAGCAGACCAGAAAGCTTCAGGATGAGGTCTGGTGTCTGGGGAGATTCCAACAGACTATGTGAGTAAATATTGTTCAAGGAATTAAACAAGAAATGGGGATTGACCTGGGCCTTGAGTGAATCAAGCTCAGCCTTTAATTGACGACTTTCCAGCTCTTTAACCGAAAGCGCTTCTTGCTGTAGTCGCAGATTTTCACGCATGAAATGCAAAGTTGATGTCACAGCTACCAATGACAACTGCATAAAAGCCATGGGTAGGACAAACATATAAGATGGCCTATGCTTCAAAATGAAGGGTGGGCTAAAATCGGGAAATAGGCGCATCAGGGAAACGAGTATACCTCCGTTTACCAGCACGGCAGCAATCATAAGCAGGCCATACAGAAAGAATTTGCGCGTTTCAAAAAACCTGGGAATCAAGATTTTCAGGTTGAGGTAAACAACTGAAACCATAACTGCGACCTGCATCAGTTCAAATGGGAGATGAAAGCTTACATCGCGACCTTCATTGGATCTTAACAAGCTGATTAGAAACAGAAAGATAAAATAAGCACCCCAAAAAAGCAGGTGCTGGGCGATGCGGCTGTCTTTAAGCTTCATTCGATTTATCATGGCGAGAATATAGGTTTTGGCACCCGCTTCAGCCCCAACTTTCGAAATCTCTAGCATTTCGCACGACCAACGACCCCATATCCACGATAAACACCAGGCAGGCCGGATATCCCGTCCTTTCATGATTTGATCGCTGGCAAACCACACTCATCGAATAGCAACGCACATGCACTTGACATAGTTCTAGGTTCACGCCGCAATGAAAAAGAAGACCAAACAAACGGAGAAGCAAATTATGAAAATTACGATTAAAAACACAATGAGTCTGGTAGCTGTCATGGCAGGATCACTGGCTATCATGTTTCTGCTCATGGCCATGAAAAGCTCCCCTGAACGTAAAGTTCAAGAGGATACACGTATTGTGGTAGCCACGCAGGAAATAAAAAATTCAGACATTCAGATAACCGTGCCAGTCATGGGGAAAATCAGTGCTCAGCAAAAGGTCACCCTCTTTGCTGAGGTATCTGGTATTCTCCTCCAATCTGAAAATAATTTTCTCGCCGGATACGACTATAAACAGGGTGATGTCATGCTGCAAATAAACAGTGAAGAGTCAGAATTAAATCTGAAAGCCCAACGCAGCAATCTCATGACAGCCGTTGCAGCCTTGCTTCCTGAATTGAAATTCGATTATCCCGAGAGTTATATCCGATGGGAAACCTATTTAAAGGCATTTGATGTCAATGGTGATACCAAGCCTCTCCCCAAGCCTCTTAACGAGCGTGAAAGCTATTTTGTGGCCAACAAGGGCATTGCTAAAACCTATTACGATATAAAAGCTTCAGAAACTCGCCTGGCCAAATACACCATCCGAGCTCCCTTTAATGGCAGCGCAACTGAGAGTTATATCAAACCTGGAAATCTGGTTCGAAGCGGACAAACCCTGGGTGTGTTTCTAAACCCTGATGTTTATGATTTGGAAACTACCGTTGGAATCAATGAAATCGAGTATATCAATGTGGGTGACCCGGTAAAACTCACCAGTGGCAATTCAGAATCCACCTGGATGGGAAAAGTAAGCCGCATCAGTGGTGGTCTGGATGTCAATAGCCAGATGGTGAAGGTCTTTATCACAGTTTCTGGTCCTGAGCTGAGAGAAGGCATGCATCTCAAGGGCGACATCCTGACAACTTCATCACTTGAAGGTGTCATTCTACCCCGTAAGCTGCTTGAATCAAATAATACGGTCCTGGAAGTGCAGAATGGGATCATAAATCGTCTCTCAGTACACGTGGTTTCAACCCGGGGTGAAGAGGCTGTTGTTACAGGTCTTAGTGATGGAACACAAATCTCTCTGAGAACTCAGAATTTACAAAATGGAACCGTCGTTCGGGTCGTTAACGATATAGCAGATAATTCTTCAAGAATGGCAGGTTAAGAAGTATCATGAAATCCCTCATTCAATATTTTATCAAATACTCCACGGCGGGGAATGTCATTATCCTGCTCCTGGTGTTTCTGGGACTCATGGGATTTTATTCCCTGCGTTCTACCCTCATGCCCCAGATTGATCTGGGTGTGATCAATATTATGACAACCTATCCTGGCGCTTCCCCTGAAGAGGTCGAACAAGGTGTTGTCCTCAAAATTGAGGAAAATATCCAGGGCATCAGCGGTATAAAGAGAATCACCTCCACCTCAATGGAAAATGTGGGAACCGTCACCGTAGAACTCGTCAGTGGCAGTGATCCTGATCTGGTTTTACAAGAGATCAAGAATGCCGTGGATGGCATTAGCTCTTTCCCCTCAGGTATTGAGCCACCTCGAACAGCCAAATGGGAATTCCGTTCTGAGGCCATTGAATTCATGATCAACGGAGATGTGGATCTCCACGAATTGAAAAGCGCTGCTCTACGGATCGAGGATGATTTATTGGCCATGGAGGGCATCTCAAAAATAGTACTCAAAGGTTATCCCGATGAAGAGATAGAGATTGCATTCCGAGAATCAGATCTGGAAGCCTATGGTCTCACCATGTCAGAAGCCGTGGGAATGGTTCGCAAGGCCAACATCGACCTGACTGGTGGCACCATCCGTGGAGAAACCGAAGATTTGAGTATACGGACTCGTCAAAAACGCTACTATGCCTCAGAGATGCATGACATTGTTCTAAGGACACTCCAGGATGGCACATTGCTATACCTCGGTGATGTGGCTGATATTACAGAGAAATGGGCTGAAAATCCAGATGCTGTTTATGTAAATGGAAAACCAGCAGTGCTGGTCTCTGTCAATTATACCAGCGACGAAGATGTCATTGAAACCGCTGATATGGTGAAGGTCTACATTGCTGATTTTAATGAAAAGAATGAAGTGCTGGAAGCAGAGGTTCTGCGTAACGCAGCAACTTCCATTGAAAGCATGCAGAGCATTCTCCTGAATAATGGTATGGTTGGGTTCTTTTTGGTCCTGCTCTTCCTCTCCCTGGCCCTCAATCCACGCATGGCCATCTGGGTAGCTATTTCCATTCCCCTTTCCTTCCTGGGGATGTTTGGACTGGCGGCTCTGATGGATATTACTTTGAACCGCATCTCTCTTTTTGGAATGATTCTGGTAATTGGTATCCTGGTGGATGATGGTATCGTCATCGCTGAAAATATCTATCAGCATCATGAAAAGGGTAAACGACGAATTCGTGCTGCCATTGATGGTTCGCTGGAAGTATTACCTGCAGTATTTTCAGCGGTTCTGACCACCATGGTCGCCTTTTCAGCCTTTCTGCTCATTGAAGGAACCTTTGGACAATTTTTCCGCGAAATGGCATTTGTCGTCATGGCTGCCCTTTTTATATCTCTTATTGAAGGTGCACTTATCCTACCAGCCCACATTGCCCACTCCAAAGCTCTGGCTGCAGATAGAAAACCAACAAAACTTGAAGTCAAATCCAATCAGGCTCTGGCCTGGATGCGCGACGCCCTCTATGCCCCACTCTACCGCTATGCGCTAAATCATCGAGGCATGGTCATCGCTGTGGTTACGGGATTATTTATTATCACAATTGGTGGCGTTGGTGGTGGTATCATTCAAATGGGTGGTAGTTCATTTGACAATCAGAATCTATCCACGGTGGATATACAAATGCCACCGGGAACGCCAGCCAGCGTAACCATGGAAATTCTTGACAAACTGGAAGCTAATGGCATGCTCACAGGCGAGAAATTTTCCCAGGATGAAGGTAAAGATATCGTTACCAGCGTAGTGAAACGAATCAGCAGCAGTGATGCAGGTAGCGTAACCATCAACTTTCTGGATACGAGAGAACGAGAGTTCCTTTCCACAGATTTCTCCAACTCCTGGCGTCAGGCTGTGGGACAGGTACCGGAAGTCGACCGTATTAACTATGTAGAATCCAGTCAATTCGGAAAGGCTGTCTCCATTTCCTTGTTGGGAGATAACATCCAGGACCTGAATCTTGCTGTGGAAGCGTTTAAAATTGAGCTCAACCAGCTGGCAGGTTTAAAAAATGTCATCGATGATAATCAACAGGGCATGCGTGAGATAGAAGTTGCATTGAAAGACCATGCCTATAGTCTCGGTTTGGATATACAAACTGTCATGAATCAGATTCGTAGCGGTTTTTATGGATCTGAAGTGCAAAGAATCAACCGCGGTACTGAAGAAGTCAAAATCTGGGTACGATACAGTAATACGGATCGATCCTCCATCGGTGATTTGGAAGAGATGAAGATCCGTACCAATACGGGGCAAGCCTTCCAGCTTAAATCTATCGCTGATTTGAATTACACCAGCAGTTTGAGCAAGATCAAACACCTGAATGGGCAACGTCAGGTCACGGTTGAGGCAGATGCCCTGAATAAGAAAGTAGATCTCACACAGATTAAATCTGAGGTTGAAGATGTTATCCTTGCCTCAATACTGGAAAAATATCCTGACATTAACTATACCATTGGTGGCCATGGGGAACGCAAAGCCGAGGCTCAAACATCCATGATCAATGTCATACCGCTGATCCTGGTCCTGCTCTTCGCTGTGATTGCCTTTACCTTCCGCTCATTTGGTCAGACAGCAATTCTCTTATCACTCATTCCCCTGGGTTTCATTGGAATTGGGTGGGGACATGCTATCCATGACACTCCCCTGGATATGCCCTCATATTTTGGGGTTCTGGCGCTCATAGGTATTCTGGTAAATGACTCCATTGTTTTCATTGGTACGCTTAATCGCAACCTCAAGGAAGGAATGGCATATATGGATGCACTTCTGAAAGCCGGTATTTCCCGATTCAGACCCATCCTGCTTACCTCATTGACGACAATCGCTGGACTGGCTCCTCTGATTATCGCCAATAATCCTGATGCCCAGATGACGGTGCCCATGGCTATCTCAGTAGCTTATGGTCTTATCATATCGACATTCTCCACCCTACTAATTCTGCCTGTTCTCCTGAGTTTTGCCAACGATATGAAACGCTACAAGGTCAAGTTTATGACCGGATCACTACCTAGCAGGGAATCTGTAGAATCTGCCGTAAATGAGCTGGATATCGATGCCCAGTTGGCAGCTGAAAGTCAGGTGTAATAATGCAACGCACAATAGTCTTATTACTTCTGTCCTCGTTCTCACTTTGGTCAATGCCTGCGCGTGATATGGGATTGGATGAAATACTCAAAGCAACCAGCCAGCAGAATCTATCTATCAAACAGACTCGAAACTCCTCAGAGGTAGCTGACAATTCCGCCAGCCTTGCCAATGCTGGTCTCCTGCCACGTCTTGATTTGAGCTCAGGATCGATGCTGATGAATGGTATCAATCAAACACCAACAGGAGAGGTTGATGTGGAAAACACTTCTCTTTCAGCTGGTCTAAATGCCAGTTTCACGCTTTTTAACGGGATGCAGGGGCTAACCAAGTATCAACTACTCAATACCCAGGCGCTGGCCAGTGAACTCCAAAGCGATATGATTGAGGAAAACATTCTACTTTCTGCAGCAAACCTGTATGTCAATGTGCTCATCCGGCATGACAATCTGCAGATCAGCCAGGAACAGCTTGAAATATCACGCCAGCGACTGGATCAGGCCCTGGAACAGACTGAGCGTGGTATGGCCAGCTCCCTCTCCGCTCTGGCTGCCAGGGTTGACTTTGATAATGATAGTGTTGGGGTGATAGAATCCAGATATGCTGTTCTGGAGGCTAAAAGGAGTCTCAATTTGCTCGTTGGGTGGGATCTGAATCTTGATTATCAGCCCAAGCCTCTGGATTATGATCTGGGTAGCTATGAACCAGAGATGCTTCTCTATGCAGCCGAAAATTCCAACAAAAGCCATGCATTGAATCTCAATCTGGAAAAGCAGACTGACTTGAATCTAAAACGAACCCTGGGGTCAATCATGCCGCGGGTGAGCGTCAGTGGGTCTTATGGTCTCCAACAGATCAATCCTGATATGGATTTTGCGTTTGATAATCCTGATATGAATACCACAGCAGGATTGTCACTAAGCTGGAACTTGTTTGATGGCATGAAATCAAAATCCATTAGCAGTGGACGTTTACTTCAGAAAAATAGTAAATGGAACACCCTGGATTCAAAACGACAACTGGAGAAATCCCTTAGTTCAGCCCTGGCCTACTATGAGAAAAGTCAACAGCTGCTGGAGTTGAAGGCCAATACCCTGGCTTCGGCTCAGCTTAATTTTGATCAAACATCTGAGTATTTCCGTCTGGGCCAGGTGAGCTCAACTCAGTTCAGGGATGCCCAGCTCAATTTGAGTCGAGCCAAAAGCAGCCAGATCCAGGCGCGCTACTCAGCCTATCTGGCTGAAATGTCTCTGTGGCAATTGACTGGTCAACTGGAAGATAAAATCAAACAGAGTTGAGGTTTGTGCCTCAATTTGGTCGGAGATTTCATTGCTTCTCCAACAGTACAATACGCCTCCATTCCAGGAGGCGTATTATCTATATCCAAGATATAATAGATCTGCATATGTCGCTGTGTTACAGTTGCTTATAAGATATAGTTAGAGTGTAAATCCTAGAAACTAGTACTCCAAATAATTATAGAGTCCGTACCAGGCACTATTCCATGAAAAGACCATGGTTATTTGAGGGAGGTAGTTGTGGTCCTTGTCCTTATAAATAGGGTCATTCTCAAGATTCTGTGCAGGAAATAAGGCAATTCCAGTATCAAAATAAAAATTCTGATACACCCTTAGTTTCGCATTCACCGCTGCAAATGCTCCGGACCGGACCATATGTGAATATTCCTCAATTTCATTGACGTATAAACGCGCACCAGCCACCATCTCCAATTGAAGACGACCTGGCCAAAGCTCAGCCTGGTAACCCAACATGGGAGTCAAACGGGATGGTACCAGATCTGAAATGAGTCTGATTTCCATTGACGATGTGAGTATCCCCTCAAAGGGGCGGGATAGCTCTACAGGTCTCGAAATCATGGCCGCAGCAAAGGCTGCCAGCCCCCCATCACAATAGGGAACAAATAACTCTGGCAAATCTTTCATCCGATGGAATCCATTCTGTAGGTCATCGCCACCGCAATTGCCCTTCCAGACCAGCCCCAGCTCAGGTTTCACCTCAAGCCCATTCCTCTCAAAGCGTTTTGAAAGACCACCAAAGATGAGATCATATCTATATTGCTCCTTGCGAGAGGTAACATCGTTATATGTCAATGCCAGACGCCAGGCATCCAGGTGGAGACGGAAGAATATGGAGACGGTTAAAAAGTCATCAGGGCCTAGGTAAAGACCCTTTTTTCCTCGCTCCACATTCCCCGTATTATTGTCATTAATGACAGCCAGAAAGAGCTTGAGGTCCCTGACTTCATTCAATCCAACTGAAGGTTTTGCTTTTAGGTTTGGGCTGTTGGGTATTGGACTGGCAATGGTCATTCCGCAAATTATAACCAGCAGCATAAATCGTAAGCCCCGGTTCGAAAGATTATTTCCCATGATACCCCCTCCTTGCCAACTTAATTTATCTTAATTCGAATGAGGAGTCCCGAGACCCCAAAGAAACAAACCAAAAAAGCTGCCCCCGTTCCCGAGACACAGCCTCGCCTGTGGCGGGATCTACGACCTGCAATCGACAGAAATACACAATCGGAGTCAAATAGTTTAGAATGTTGGTTGTTCATTGAACTGCTTTAGTTCGCCCAGGGACTATCAAAACTAAAAGTCATACTCCCGAGGATAATTATCCCCACGGGTACAAACCAACAGTTCCCCAAACAACCAACTGATGAATAGAACGTATTTAAAGTGCTCGCTTTTTTTCCATATCCTTCTATGAATCCAGCAATATATGAATGAGACTTTCCTATGAGCCGATCTGGAGGTGGAAAGGGCTTATACTTCCTGGCTTCTGAGGGACCATAATAATTCATCATCGCTCCAGGTATAAACCACATAATGTTACCCCAGGAGGCTTTACGACCATCTTTTCTGCCTTGTTTGTATTCCGCTTGATTAATTTCACTTTCAAGCCAATAAACGGATTTAAGATTGTACCATTTTTTACCCATCTTATTTCCCAGGATACCTCCACCGAAGAGACCTAGTGGTGCAGCTATTAATACTGCATTATGTTCCAATCGTGTATCGTATTCATCTACTGAGTATGAATCTAAAATGATAGGAATTGAGGCAGCTATCCCACCCAACAATATTCCTGTGGCTGTCCCAAAGGCTCCACCCTGGTCACTGGCTTGATAATTGAGGGCAATGGCAATATTCTCCAATTTATATCCTTCAACAGAACCATCTTCTACTTTCAAAAAAAGTGTGTCGCTTTTAACTCCAGCTAATTGACCCGTACACATGCTTTCCCTATCCAATATCAATATCCAACGACCGCCAGAAATACTCCGTACAATTTTATTTGAAAATTCTAGCAGATCGGTGCCATCGATCATGAATTGGATGCTATTCTCGGAAATTTTGGTGATATTCCCGATATATTTTTGTCCTGCGGAAGTAGTCAGCGTATCCTGGGAGTAAAGCTTTGCCGATGCGAATGTGATTTTCGATCGCTTTCGTCGGGCTCTTTTCATTCTCTGATTGGTTATTGCGACTTGAACTATTTCGAAGGGACTAAGCGAGAAGCCAGAAATTGTTGGCTCCTGAGCTTGATTAGATTTGCCCATAGAATCTTCTGGTTTGGCAACCGTAGCAGACTGTGGTGTAATTTCGTTTACATTAACAGTCCCCTCTTCTGATATAATCTGACCTATGATATAGAGGGGTATGGATTGGGATTGGGACTTTCCTGTTTCAGTAAAGATTACACGCTCATCGTTGATTTCACTCAAATTTCCAGTATAAATCATCCCCGATGTAGTGATTAATGTGTCCTGTCCAAAAAGACAGATGCTAGAAATAATCATTATAATTATTGACTTCACAATCAGTCCCCACAGATTTAGTCTAAAAATATTATACAGTAATTCACTCTATCCAGAAACCTAAAAACGGAATAGAGTTCTCTGAAATCGATATCACGCATTGTCCCGGTCTTATTATTCAAGCTAACGCAAACAAACCATCTTAATCGTTTTCGAATAATCTCCTGCATCCAAACGACAGAAATACACTCCTGTACTTACCTGATTGCCGAATCGATCCAACCCGCCCCACAGCACCTCATAATTGCCTGGTGGTTTAATTCCATTCTGAATGCTAATGATTTCTTGACCTTTAACATCATATATGGTGAGACTGACTGTGGATATTTCTGGCAATTTAAAGCTGATAGTGGTCGTGGGATTAAAGGGATTAGGAAAATTTTGTGATAGAAGGAATGTGAGCGGGCGATGCATTTGGTCTTCAATATTCACAATTTCCAGCCATCTGGTCCAGATGGTTTCTGTTAAATTTTCAGCCTCATCATAGGAGTATTTATATTGGTTACTTGGAAGCCATTGGATAATTGGAGGCCATCCGCTATATCCCCAAAAATCATTTGTTTCAGTATGTAGTAGACCGTTAGCATCATAGCTAAAAGTACTCCTCAAATAGTCAACCCAATTTCCCGACTCCCAATTCATGTACATGATCTGAAGCAGTATTCCATCGGCATCATAGGTGTAAATTGCTTTCTGATTATATTCCCAAACTCCGTCCACCCACTGATACCAATAAATTTCTGATAGAGTGCTATCAGGATTGTAATAGTAAGTATTTTTCCAGTCAGCCGACCATGCGGATCCAAACCAAGTCTCTGCAATAATTGAATCACGGAGACCACTATCGTTGTATGAATGAAACTCCTGGGAATCATTGATCCAAGTTTCCGCCACCCATGGTTCATATAAGACATAAATCATGAAGCCATTTTCTGAGTAGCCATAGCTGAAGCGTTGATAATTATCCCAGTGATCTTCCGACCACCTTTCCGTCAATCTTTCAATTCTTTCACCATCTGTATTATAAATATAGGAATGTCGCCTATAATTAATCCATTCCGTATCATCCCACGATAATTGTAGCCTCTGTAATAGCTCGTGATTCTCATCATAGGTGAAAGTCATCGTTGAGCTATTAACCCAAGTTTCTCCCTGCCAGGAAGCCCAGGTATCTTCCACAATATATTGTAGCGAATCATACCTTTTGCTCATTCTAAGGTAGTTAACCCAAGCATAATCATTTGTTTCTACAGGATGAGTCATACTTATAGTTTTTCCCCCTCTTTCAATATTATTTGCACCAAAAGATGAGAATTCATAAAAATCTACACTAGGAAAGTCCTGGTACATTGCTGACATTTTATGCTGAATCTGGTTTAATCCAATGAGGGGGCAGCAAAATACTATCAACCCTGATATTAATTGTTTCATTCGTTTCATATTAATCGTCCCCCATCTTGATTTCTTTTGCATCCTCATGGATGAGCTGCTCTACAAGAATCAGTTTTGCCATCCCTTCATGGTGATAAATTGAGTGTCCTGGGATAAGTATGCCAATAGGTGTGAGAAAAACAGCCCCCAAATATCCTATAAATCCAGCTCCCAATAAGCCGCTATCAAATGCGGTCTCGTTATAGCTCCCCTCACCAATTCCTGGACCAGGTCCTCCTGCATATCCCAATGCAAAACCTACCGTTCCGCCCAATATGCCTCCGTACATCATAAAGCGTACACCACCGCCAAGGCGGCTGCGTCCAACTTTTATTCTCAATATCTCGGATAAAGGTGTTACAGTACTGTCATCCCTTGACTGGATTTCAAGATTCCGCCAGACCAACACAGACGAGTCCATTCTCAAAATTTTAGATTTGACAGTAGTGCCATTTGTGAATGAAATGATCACTCGCTTGCGGTGGGTTCTTTTCATTATCTGATCTGCTGTGGTGACATGAACTAGTGTGAAGGGACTAAGCGAGAAGCCAGAAATTGTTGGCTGCTGAGTGTGATTAGACCCGTCGTTAAAGACTTCTGGTTTGCTAACCGGAGTAGTCTGTTCTGTAATTTCGTTGATATCAACTGTCCCCGTTTCTGATACAATCTGACCTATGATATAGAGGGGTATGGACTGGGGTTGGGACTTTCCTGTTTCAGTAAAGATTACACGCTCATCGTTGATTTCATTCAAGTTTCCAGTATAAATCATCCCCGATGTAGTGATTAATGTGTCTTGTCCAAAAATACTAGCACAGGAGATAATCATTAATAATATTGTTAATTGCATGGCCCCCTCGTAATGGATACTACTACCTCAAATACTCAACCCATCTGCGCTCGTTCTGAGCTACCAGCCTATGCCCTCTGGGCTTCGGCCTGGCACACGATTGATAAATCTTTATCGCAAGTAAACCATTTTAATGGTTCGATTATAACTACCTGCCTCTAGTCGACAGAAATACACTCCCGTACTCAGTGGATTGCCTGATTGATCTAATCCATTCCACTGCACTTCGTAATTACCAGGAGCCTTTTTAGCATCTTGGAGTGTCATGACCTCTTGACCCAGAATATCGAATATTTTCAGTTTAACTTGTTCTGCCTCAGACAGACTGTATTGAATAGTGGTTGTGGGGTTGAAGGGGTTCGGAAAATTAGGCTGTAAATTGGCTGTATGAACTTGTCCGGGATAAAAATCATCTACCAATCTCGAGGGAGAGATTGACCCTGTATTTGAAAGCATATCTTCCAGGTCTTCACCAAAAACAATGGCAAAAGAAAAGTAGGTGGTCTCACCAGAAGAGAGTGGAAATGCTTCGGAGATTACAAAGCTTCCCAGGTTGCCAATATCCCCTGAATTGCTTTGTTTTTCACCACTGGTGAATATTTCCCAATTCTGTTCATCATCATGCAATTCATAACTATGAACTGGAAAGAACCGCACGGTATTAATATCAACAGCATCAGATTCGTCCTGATCCGTTTTGTCAAAGTTAGGTTCACCATGTGATGGGAAACCGTCTCCTTCCCCAGTATCATTTGTTCCAGCGATACCGTCATTTCCCACATCGTCCACTAGTTGATTCCAATCCAGATCGTCGTCTATTCCGTTATCTCGTGATTCATCGACCAATCCATCAGAATCGTTGTCAGTTCCATCACTATGATTTCCAGGCATTTCTAAAAATTTTATTCCTACATACCCAACTGGGGACCAGCCACCCCCGCCTATCCCATCAATGTCATTGAAGTAGACCAATTTTTCTTCCGGCAGAAAGGTACCCAGATCATCAGCACCATCCTCAGTTCCCCCTACACCCGTATCCATATACAATCCCAGAACAACTTGCTGGTAATCAAAGTCTGAAATGTTATGAACAGCATAGTGCCAGATCAACAAGTCCTCAAATTGTGTATTATTCCAGGCGTAACCCCGCACTTCAACCTGTAATCCCAAGCCACCTCGAGATGGATCGGTTTCCACAGGATTATAATCCCACTCCTGATCCTGATAATCATCGATCATGAAATAGGTCTCCTGATCAGCATGGACAACGCCTCGTCCAAAGAAACCATTCCAGTATCCATCCCAAGCTGAATCTTTATTTGGCCAATGTGTCGGCCAACTGTCTGGGTTTGTACTCATGGCAATAGAACTAGATAGTGGATTGAAATATCCAGGTAGGGGTTCCCAGCCCCACGGTTCGCCTTCAGGACTCATATCGACAAATTCCCGATATTGGGTTTCTAAGGGGTGGATGATGTTTCCTGAGATGTCCTCAATCTCAGCTTGAACCATAAATGCTATACCATCCATGTAGCTATGGCCACTTCCCTTCGGCCATTCACAACTCGGTTGATTGGGATAATCAGTAATCTCACTGTAATTTTTAAATATGGTGGCTACTAAGCCTGCATCGAGTTGCCCTTTTTTCCTGAACTCGCGGTGGCCGAAGGATGGGATTCCCTCAGCTTCTGCCACGATACTCAAATTGTCTGCGTTGATTCCATCCGTAAATTGGAAGGTCAAGTCACATGTGTCGAGACCGATCATCTGAGGAATAAAGGTGATTGGCAGTTCACTGACGTCTGACAAGTCAAGACTAAAAGGGAAAGCGATATTCGTACTCCAACAATCTGGATTTGAGAATGCAAGATTCGAGATCGATAGTGGTAAACCCATCAGATTGTAAATTTTCAGCGGATAGGTCGAGTATGATTGAATGACCACCTGACCGATATCTATCCCACCCATTCCAATGAAGAATCCAGACCCGCCAAATGATCCTATATCATTGGAAGTGCCATCATTATCATTGAATAAAAAGCTTGGTTGGCCAGCATTGATACATGGTGATTCTGGAAGAAGATGGAAATCTCCATTCTCTGTGTTTACAAATTGAGGTTGTTCATTCAAATTACTTTCGCCTGTCCATCCTCCTTGAATATCGCTATATAAAATATTGATCGGGTTATTTGAACTTGGGCCAATATTATTTTCCCAAATAATTGAGTTAAGAATGACACTATTCGGGCTGTTTAGATAAATTACTCCATCAATGGAGATCCCCTGGTTTCCATACACAATACTATTGGCCAGGACGGCAGTTGAATAATTCATATAAATACCACCACCCATGAGGGAAGATTCATTCTGATAGATAGCAGTATTCATCAGGAGCGGTGCTGAATTAATAATGGCGATACCACCGCCACCCGCCAGGCTGAAACTGGCATCTGAAGGAATTGTTGAGTTGTTGTTGCGAATTTTGCACTGAAAAATGATTGGATTAGAGTTCCCGCTACAGATGATTCCACCATTCCCATTTTCAATACAGAAACCAATTAGCATGGCTCCTGGACCTTCGCTGGATTCAAAGGTGACAACTCTCTGTGTGTTGTCACCCTGGATAATGGCACTTTCCAGGCCTTCTTCACTCATAATAATTATATTTTTACCAATGAAATTGATACTTTCTGCATAAGTGCCAGCTTGTACAAGGACAGTATCACCATTTTCTGCCCCATTAATGCCGCCTTGTATAGTTGCATAATCTACTGGTATATTGATGATTGTGGCGAATAGGCTTGATATAATCCCAGTAATTGTCAGAAAAAATTTTAGCATAATTTCCCCTCTCACTTAGTAATTGATTTCAATCAGCCTCGAGAATCAGAAGGTTTAAATGCAGCTTGTGGATCAATTTGGTATGCTCAGAATGTAGCACACCCATTGTGCATCAACAAATACTCCCAATATTATCGGAGATACACCACCTTGATCGTCCATCTAAGGCTTTCGGCTGCGATGGATTCATCTTATCTCAAATAAACCATTTTGATAGTCCTGGTGTAGTTCCCGGCTACCATTCGACACAGATAGACGCCGGTACTCACGGGTTCACCATTATTCGAGGTCCCATCCCATCTCAGATTGACCCAGCCTGCTGCTTGAGACGTCTCTGAGAAACGTCGCACTTCCCGACCTTTGAGATTATAGATGACCAGCGAAACATCTGAAGTCTCTGGCAAGCCGTAGCGTATGGTGGTGCTTGGGTTAAAGGGGTTGGGATAGTTTTGCTGTAGCATATAGTTTTCAGGAATCTCAATCGCTTCCTCAACATACACATAATCACCCAATTCACTCATTGCGGAGAATTCTGAAGTATTTCCAGCAGCATCCGTAGCAGTAGCAACTATCTGGTCACCCATGACAATTCCATAATTTACAGCGGGACCTAAATCGACGGTTTTTAATCCAAGCTCAAAATCTGTCGTATCATAGACGTCGGATGCAAAAAACAGTTGACCTGCACCACCAGTATCAGCCTGGAAAAACTCCACTTGCAGCGGATAGTCAGAATTTTCAGGATCAGAATCGACCAGATATTGGATGATCAGATAATCGTTATCATCAACCCCAATATTTATTGATTCCGGGAAATTCTGATAACGATTTGGACCTTCATCAACATCACCGGGATCATTAGGAGTGATCCCATCACCAGGAGAGGTCGGGCTCAAGTCAATACCCAAGCCGGCATTGAGATAGATCGAATTTGACAGGCATTGGTTCCCGGTCATTGAGACGGAGGAATTAATCAGGATTCCACTCCGACTGTTATATGCGATGGTATTGGCTGCTCCATCTACGCTCCCTCCAATGAGATTGTTGGTGGAGCCATCATATATCCGGATTCCTTCCCGCTGGTTTCCAATGTCCAAGTCACCAGTAAGATTTGTTCCAATGATATTACCCTGTAGGATGTTGTTGCTGCTGCTGTTATATAGCCTAACACCCACATTCGAGTTACCTGAAATCACATTTCCTGAACCGAATTCTGTACCTCCTACAAGATTATTGGATGAAGTTGAGCGGATAGAAATCCCAATAAAGTTTGGAAGGGCCGAATCCTCAGTGATGTTGGTACCAATTAAATTGCCCTGCACAGTATTCAGTGTAGAATTGGTATAGAACATGATACCAGACTCACCATTTCCTGAAATTACATTTCTGGCACCGGGTGCAGCACCACCAATGAGATTATGAGTGGCACCTGCTTCCAGGCGGATACCATCCCTTTGATTCTCCAGGCTGGCTTCACCAGATACATTGGTTCCGATTAAATTCCCCTTGATAGTATTGTAGTGACTATCGTCGAAAATCCTGATACCATCCCTCCAATTACCTGAAATGAGATTCCCTGCGGCTGGTTCCATCCCCCCAATCAAATTGTTTGAGGCTCCATTTTGGATGGAGATGCCAAAAGAATTCAAAATGGCAGCTTCACCTGTAACATCTGTCCCAATTTTGTTTCCCTGGATGTAATTCACGCTGGAATTGTCTGCTATCAGGACACCATCAAGCATATTCCCAGAGATTACATTGCCGGCACCTGGATCATACCCTCCAATGAGATTGAAGCCAGCCTCACTAATCAGGATCCCTGTCCCGCCATTGGGGAGTGCCATGGTTCCAGTCACGTCTGTTCCAATGAAATTCCCCTTAATTGAATTTGAATTGGCTGTGGCTGGCATATCTGGACTTCCTATATCAATTCCATTCCCCATATTTCCTGAGATCACATTACCAGCACCCTGGAAATGATTACCGATGAGGTTTCCAGGACTTAGGATATTGATTCCGGATCCATTTCCCAAAGCTTCAGTACCAGATATATCCGTCCCGATATAATTGCCCATCACCTGGTTATAACCGTAATCTTCACAACAGAACTCAATGCCGGGTCCCATATTCCCTGAAATTACATTACGCTCTTCTGCCAAAAGTCCACCAATAATATTGAAGTTACTTACCACACTTATTCCGGATGAACCATTCCCAATTCCTGACGTTCCAGTGAGATCCGTCCCAATTAGATTTCCGATGACAGAATTACCACTGGTTCCAGATCCTCCAATATTCACTCCACATTCGCTGTTGCCTGAAATAATGTTCACTGCACCAGCCGTTATTCCACCGATAGTGTTGGAATGACTTCCTCCCTGAATGCGAGCACCGTCCCAGCCATTTCCCAATGCAGTGGTTCCATTGATATCGGTGCCGATGAAATTCCCGATAACAGTATTATTATTTGTTCCCCAACCCGAGATATTCACGCCGCACTCGCCATTGCCAGAAAGAAGATTTCTGTGAGCTTCTGTTGTTCCACCGATGATATTGAAATCGCTACCCTGTCCTATGCGGACACCATCCCATGAATTCCCTAAAGCGCTGGTTCCATTGACATCGGTACCAATGAGGTTCCCCTGAATGACATTGCCTCCACCATATTCCAATAGAATCCCGTTTTCATGGAAACGATTTATTAGCAATCCTCGCACGGTACTGTTTCCGGCAGTAATCTTTAATCCAGACGTAATCGGTCCTGCACTGCTCCCATCCAATTCAATCACTGGACCTCCTGAGAAATCAGGTTCTGTGGTCCCATCAATGACGATAGGGTCCGTGATGGTCGGTAAGGCTGAAAATAGCTGGATGGTATGAGGACCGGGACCAGGGATGTCAAATTTGATCGTATCTACTCCAGGATTCAGGTTGGCTTCAAGGATATACTGTCTCAGAGAACCTGGACCATTGTCATCCGTGTTCCTGACAATAAATCCAGGCGGAATTATTTCTATTCCACCGTTGATGATAGAATCTGGTATGCCAGCATTATCAAAAAGGATTGAATGGATGGTGACGGGAACAAAGCCGGGCTCAGCGTCATCAGGGATATGGAATGCCAGCTGGAATAGCTGTCCCTCCCCGTAAATTTCATTTGCTCCGGCAAAGGCGAGATGTAGCAAACTGTCCGTCTCATTCATCTGGTATGACCAATCAGCAAATCCCATGAGACTGCCACTCAAAATGACATCAAGAAGCTCCAATTCGCCCTGGAAGCCTCCAACACTGATTTCAGCGGAGCTGTAGCTGGAGTCAGTGGGGAATTCAACCAGGAGAGGGAGCATAACATCCTGCCCAGGGGAAGCCTGCACTTCAGGAACAATGAATGAAATGGTGTTGGTTATTCTGGCAATTTCATAAACTGCTGTCTCATCACCCAAGGAATTTGGGTAGGAATCCGCAGCCCAGTTCACGGTCTCTTCAGTGAGAAACATGATGGTTAGACTCTCTGAGAGCTCACCCAGGGCAGCCAAGGGAATGGCAATTTCATATGAAGTGCCATCAGAACTGGCTGCTGTTTCACAACCGTAATAGGTGTCCTCCCAATCTGCTTCACCCCCATGAGGGCCGACAAACCGCACAATTCCAAGACTATCTTGAGTGGGGATAGGCCACGCCATCCCGTTCCAGGTATTGGGCCAGGTAACACCGGCAAAATAGTCGACCCCTGTCATCCACCAATCCCAGGTAAGCCCAGTACTAACATTGTTGTCAGTATCAAAACCAATTTGGATCATGGAATTATCAGCTGCCAAATCGGAAATATTGCCATCCGGATTGATATCAATTCGAACAAACAAGCTGTCCTGATTCTGGGTAATGTAGATATCGCTTATATCACCTGAGGGATAAAGGAAATCTCCTACATATTCTTCTGGGTTGGGTGCCACGTCAAATTGTGCAACGTCGTCCCAATCAGAAATAATCCCATCAATAATTATTTGTGCATTTAAGCTGTTCGCACTTATCCCAAACACAGTTATTAATCCCAGTGTGATAACACTTTTTATCCAGCTCATTTTTTCCCTCCAAAAATGTTTTACTTTACGACCTATTTGAGTTTTCATCATCTCACTCTATCGTAAGTAAAGCATCTTGATCGTTGCACTATAATCGCTTGCCTGCAGATGACATAAATAGACTCCTGCTGAGACTGGATATCCGGAATTACTGGTGCCATTCCACCATATGGCGTACCGGCCTTGAGATTGACGGCTGCGTACCAGAGTTTGCACCAATCGACCTTTTAAATCGAATACCTGGAGACTTACCTCTGCCTCGACTGGTAAATCATAGCGAATAGATGTAAGTGGATTGAAGGGGTTGGGATAATTTGGCAACAAGTCGAAACTGATAGGCAACTCACCCTGTTCCAGATTTAAAACGGCGTGAATTAACTCCACCCGGGCAACATCTTCCTGGAGGTCTTCTTCATTGAAACGGAGCTTGCTCAATGAAATACTGGTTTGTTCCTCATCGAATTGATCAGAAACCTGAAATTGCATAATAGCCAAAACATCGGATAAGCCAGGTTCTAGTTCACCAGCACCAGCGAATCTCAGAAAGCCATCCTGACTATTCCACTCAATGGCCAGGCCATGAGAGAGTTCACTCCATTCAACTGAAACAAGACCAAGGTGCTGTACATCCCAATCTATCTGCCCTTCGAATGAATAGATATTATCTGGATTCTGGAGGAGTAGTGGCACTTCAACCATGGCACCAGGCCTAAGCAATGCTGATTCCAGGGACATGCTCCCACTGGCAAGCTGCAGATCAGGTCCAGGTATGTATGGCAACGCATCAATTAGCCCAACCACATATTGCAGAATGAATGTGGCATCGTAAGCTGATACAGTGCCGTCCAAACTCACATCAGAATTCAACAATTGCTGGGGTTCGAGTTCGATTAGATCAACCAGATATTTCAATATTTGGGATGCATCAAAAGCACGGACATCCATATTCAGGTCCACATCTCCGAAAAATGCGTTTTCCAGAATCTCAAGACCTCCATCCACTATGACAATATCCGGGTCCCCGTTGTTGAACAGGGTAGTGTCAATTGTGACTGGTACAAACACGTTTTCAAGTGTATCCGGCACATAAAATTCCAACCAGAATAGCGTCCCTGCCCCTCTCACACCATTGCCACTGGTACCGAGCGATATCATGAGTGTATCTGTTTCGGTGTATTCAATGGACCAGTTTGCATCCTGAAGCAGTCCACCCTCCGTGATAATACCTGTAAATTCCAAATCATCCTGGAACCCTCCCAGACCAATGACAGCGGTATCACAATTGAAATCGAAGGGGAATTCAACATTTACTGGGAGAGCTATTGTGTAATTGGGAGCTGCATAAGCCAAAGGGATCTCAAGATGAATCGAATCGGGACCTGTACCAATTAGATCCCAGACCGTGATGCTATTGTAGCCAAAATCAGCCACATACATGGTTCTACCATCTGCACTCCAGGCAGCACCACGTCCATTGTGAACGCCTCCTGCTGCATAATCTCCCTCAGGGATGCCAAAGGAATCCAGCTCTTCACCAGAAACACGGTCATAGATGTACCACCTGGAATAATGATACTCGTCACCTGTATAGTTGATTTCAGTGCTGGCCGCATATAATTGATCATCAAAGGGATTGAGACTCACATCCTCAGCCCACATGGGTTGGAACCAAGTGGCATTATCCATCCACCAGCCACCAATTGTGTCCACAGGTTCATAGGGGAATACTCCAGGTATGGGGCTATAAAAATGTCGAATTCCCACACCATTCCAGACACTTCCCAGGTAAAGATCATGACCGTCTCCTGTAACCGCAATGGCTCGATTGTAGCCACCTGAATTATCATCCAGGGCATTGCCTAGCTCGGTGAGATCCGGATTCAGGATCTTGACTGGATATCCATGTGCTACAGTGCTGATATAAATGCGTCCTGAATCATCGACTGCAGGTTTAGTCAGACCAGATGTGTATTCTGGAAAATGATATACGGCAATGCCTTCCCCGGTTTGATAATTGACCTTGTACAGTTTCCCGGAAACAGAATACAAGATATGACCATCTGCAGCTGTCGCCATCCCACGGCAACCGCTGGTCATCGTATCAATGACTTCTCCGTTGCTAAGCGTATAGATGGGAGAAAATGGGAGGGGTTCACCCAGGGGTGTTACAGCGAAAATGGGTAGGATATAGACTTCCTCACCATTCACATCCAGGGTGTCATAAGCCCAGGAGCCACTGCTTGAATACATTCCATACCAGATGTTTCCATCTGGATCGACAGCAACACCGTGCATGCCACAGCTACTTGTGACATCAAGGTCGACTCTATCCAGCACATGACTGAATTCCCATTCAGCGCAGAGCGTATTCATCATCAAGATGATCCCGATGATTACCAGGCGAATTTTAGTCATAATGGAGCCCCCTTCTCATTTTCTCAAAGAAACTATTTACGTTGGGATCGTTAATTAACCCACTTCACAAAGCGTATCACCTGTCCTCAACGCTGTTGACTAATGATGTGTAAATTTTATTTCAAAAATACCATTTTAATAGTCCTGGTGTAATTCCCTGCTTCCAGTCGACAGAGATAAACACCTGAACTAACCGGTTCACCCCTCCTATTTGTACCAGACCATTCATAATTAGCCCAACCTGCGGCTTGTTCTGGTGCGAAGTATTGCTGTACCACGCGACCTCTCAGATCATAGATGACCAGACTTACATCCGATGCTTCTGGTAAACCGTAGCGGATGCTTGTGGTCGGGTTGAAGGGATTCGGATAGTTCTGTTCCAGGACGAATTCTTCCGGCAGTGGCAGCCCTTCTGCGACAGAAACCACGTCAACATGCATTTCCACCGGAATCCTGATTTCCGGCGTGACCGGATCGTTGCCTGCGATGACAATTTCAGCGGTGTAATCATTGGTCAGGAGACCGATACCCTGAAACCTAACATCCATCCCAGTCATACTGCCAGGATTCACAACGGCCTGGGTGACGGGTAAGTCGATCCACAGATCTACCGGCGAACCGGGATGAGTCCATTGTGCTTCATTATATATGTAGCCGGGATTCCCACCACCTGATTCATCGAGAGTAGACGAACCATAGCCCTCATCAAATGGCCAATAGCCCACCAACCCCCATTCTGAGCCACTCAACTTAGCGTACATGTCCTGCTGAATCTGAGATTGAGAACGTGAGATGTTCCAAATGCGCACCTCATCGATCTCACCGTTGAAGCTATTCGGAGCATGTAACACATTATAACCGACGGCGACATCTGTATCAAACTGATCGATGGGACCTGAGGGATCATAGCTTTGACCTGAGAACTGTCCGTTCACATAGATCTTCATGATTTCACCGTCGTAGGTCCCAGCTATATGGGTCCATTCGCCAATTGTCAGAGCCAAATTTGATGTTAGATAGAATGCCTGGGCATTCACAGTAACAACGAACATGGGTCTTGCTGGTATATGGTCATCAAGTCCCAGGCTGTAAACTTGCCAGGGTTCACTGTTCTCTGTCCAGGGTTTTACGAGGATGCGATCCCATTCCGAGAAGCTCTCCGGTTTTACCCAGGTACTGATCGTCATCGCACCCGCTGGATTCAGAGCGGGATCATTCCCCAGGATCACACGATCATAGGCACCGTCGAAGTGTAGTGCATAATTATCACGCTCATCTGAAAGGTCAATCCATGCATTATACTCCAGGGTACTTCCACCCGTGTTCGAGATAGTGATCGTTCGAGTCAGGCTTTGCCGGTCAGCAAGAACAACCTGCAGTGAGTCATGAGAAACTGATATAACCGGTGGCTCAACACAAGAGCCTAACACCGGTATGGTGAGCAGAGGCTCATCCGGGTCATCTGATGTAATGGTGATGGTGGCTGAATAATCACCGACGGCTCCCGGGGTGAAACCCACTGCAACTGTATCCGCCTCGTCATAGCTCAGTCCCAACGGGACGGCACCGAGTGTGAACGCCCCGGCACCGATGCTGATACTGGATATCTGCAAAGAATCGGTTCCGGTATTCTTGATGACGATGTTGCTGGTTCTGGACTCTCCCAGGAATACGTCACGTAATCTCAAGGTATCCACCCCTCCCTGAAAGCGTAGATGAACCTCGTGAAAGCTGTTGCCATCCCCTGATCCCACCGAGCTGGAATTCACAACATCCACCTCCATGAGACCATCCCTGAGATAATGATTCAACGAGTTCAGCGTGATAGTAAATTCATGCACACTGTAGCTCTCGACTGCAGGATTTACTGTCATGAAGAATTCCCCATCGATATAAACATCGGCATATTCACTGGAACTGCCAAAATCCCCCTGCAGGCCTACGTACAGCATGCCATTTCCATCCGGCATCATTTCGGTGGCGAACTCATGGGTGGTCGACGCGTCGTATTCATGGAAATTGATTCGGCTGGTCTCATCAAAGACGCCTAACTCCACATCGATATCAGGGATACCCGTGACTGTCAAATGAGCGCTTGCGGTTACTTCTGGTGATGCAGGATCATTACTTAGAACCGTAATCTGTGAATAATATTCCCCACCATACATGTCAGTAGCATCAAAAGTTACAATGATGTCTTCCTGTTCACCTGCTGCAATTGTACCAATTTCTGGTTCAAAGTCCAACCAGGGGGTAGAAAATGGAAAAGTAATATGTCCTGATCCTAAATCCGGGACCAAATCCTCAATTCCACTATCACAAATAATAGCAAAATCGAAAGCCGATATGCCCTCGAAATGGCTGATACCTGCACCCATAGTTCTTTCAGTAGAGTTTGTCTCAATAATGTTTGTAGTTAGCGTATCCAACAAAATAAATTCTTGAGACTCAGTATCTACGAGAAAAAATCCATCGAAACCAAAACCTGTGCTTATCATGGCACAATCAATACCCAGATACCATCCCAGCTCATCTTCTTCAGTGTCCAGCCCAGTATTCACATTCTGGTCAATATCGATATAAACGACAAAAACCATCTCATCAAATTCCGAATAACCTTCTATTTTGACAAGCACTTCGTCTGAAGTCGTGCTTCCATAAACGTGTTGAACATCAACAGGCCCGAATTCTTCTGGATCTGTATAAAGCAACTCCCAGGATTCCCTGAGATTCCTAAGCGCATAATCAGTCATTTCGTTTTCAACAGCTAAACGAGGTCCTGGCTTGTCGTTTCTACCCCGCATTGTTCCCTGGAAATTTGAGGGTTGGGTGTTTCCACCCATCAATTCATCCCAAGTATAGCGTGAACCCGACAACAGACTTACATCAGGAAACGCACCCCTCTCCCTGGAGAAGTTATCAATAGAAATTGATCGGATCTCATAAGTGAGCTCACTCAAACCAGTATTGGAAATGGTCATATTTTGAACGAGGGTCTCATCTGTGAGTAAAGCAGCATATAATGAATCAGGAGCTACACCTGCAATGGGTGGGTCCAAACTGCTCCCCAACAGTGTGATTGTGAAAAATTCCTCATCTGGATCTGAAGTTGTAAGCGTCAGCTCTCCAACATAATCACCTGCTGAGGAGGGGGTCAGGATTACTTCCAACATATAGGACTCAAGAGCTAAAATTTCGAAATTCTGAGTCATGACCTCGAATTCTGTCAAATCAGCTGTTACATCAGATACGACGAGGTCAGCCGAGCCCAAATTCTCAATTTGGATGGCCATGGTATCAGAATAACCATTGTAGACATTGCCAAAATCAAGTGTGTCATTTTCAAGATAGATATCTGGAGCAACGCTTACTTCTAACTCAACGGGTATGATTATTTCCGATTCATCAGGATCATTGCTGCTAATCACCACGTCTGCAATATGAGTACCAGCCGGCATGTCAAAAGCGTCCAGCGATAGCTCTAATGAAGTACTCTCCCCAATTCCCAAAGACCCCATGTCTGCAGATAGTTTTATCCATTCAGGTGAGGTAATCGTTCGGGTATATGAAAAGCCACCACCGTTACCGCCTGAGGTCCAACTGTGAAATATTACATCAAAATAGATATCATCTGATATCAAATGGACAGAGAGAGGGTTATCAATCATTGCTGGCGGCTGACCATTGATGGCATCACGCCAAACCGCATAGTGCTCAGGTGCTAAATCTTCAGAATATCCATAAGCCCATTCCGTATCCCAGGGAGACATATCAAAATCATATCCAGATTCTACAGCAGCATTAAAAATACCCTGACTATTAGATCGGGTTATCCAGACATTGTCGGTTATCCGATCCTGGTTTTCTGGCTGCTCCCATGGAGCATAATCATCTTTTGTGAAGGTGACTGTGCGATCAATGTCACCTGTCACCAGGTCGGCTGTCCAGTATAGTGGGCTCTCGCCAGAAATATTATCAATAGTAATTATTTGAGTATGCGTTGCGCCTGGTAGAAGGGTAACAGCCACACTATCGGGAGTCACATTAATATCTGGAGCCAGGATGGCTTGACCGGCGAGTACCACGCTATCTGCAGGGACGAGCGGATCGCTTGATGTAAAAGTGAGAAGTGCTTCAAAATTACCTGTCTCAGTTGGTTCAAAAATGACCGACAAAAGAGATGTCGAACCAGGTTCGATCTGAAATGAAGTGAGATCAGTCATGAACGCGGTATTATCTATACTAACATTGTCGATCTGGATTGATTCTGGACCCAGGTTTGATAATTCAAAAGCCAGCGAATTGGCACTACCCAGAAATACTTCCCCCCAGGCCAATGTGTCAGCTGAAACCTGTAAAGCAGGTCCCTCCTGGATGACATAGAATTCATCAACTTGAATGTCAGTATACTCATTGATCATCCCTGAAGGCCATTCAATACGCAGGGAATCAATGATATCAGCATCTGCGAAGCCGAATTCCACGTTGAGACTATTTTGGCCAAAAGCCCCGGTCTGTCCACTGATTTCCTGGACCTGCCAGACATCGTTCCCCAGAATGGTGGCTTTGGCACGCACCTTGGCGCCAATAGCTGATTGATTGGAAAGGGTTCCCACACACTGGATATTGACCCAGGAATTGCTATTACCCTGATTGGAATACAACAAGTTCCGTCCCCCATCGATTGCAACAAAGAGATCCAGATCTCCATCATTATTGTAATCACCCCAGGCACAGCCAATGGGGAGCAGATCATTCTGATTGAGGAGATTATCGTATACTCCGGTAAAACTTCCATCTCCGTTATTGATGTATATGAAGTTATCCCGTGGATCGGGCTCTGCACTGTTGGCCACAAAGAGATCCAGATCACCATCATTATCCAGGTCAGCCCAGGCACTTCCCCAGGAATTAGAGTTATCAGTAACTATTGCTCCATTTGTGATCTGAACAAAAACACCCCCACCCTGGTTCTGATACAGACGATTTGAATGATCATCTCCACTGGTTACAAATACATCAAAATCACCATCATTGTCGTAGTCTGCCCAGCTGGCTCCATTCGAACAATAACCATCGGCAACCAGGACGCCGGTTTGAATCTTGGTGAAAGTCCCTCCCCCTTCGTTGCGATAAAGCGCATTGGGACCGCAATTAACCACATACATATCCAGATCACCATCATTGTCATAGTCACACCAGGTCGGCGTTTGAGAATCATCATTGTCAAATACAATCCAGCCAACGCCTATCTGACTGAAGCTGCCATCCCCATTGTTATGGAAGAGAGAATTGTTGGCGTTCGCCTCTGAGCTGTTGGCAACATAAAGATCCAGATAACCGTCATTGTCATAGTCACCCCAACTGGCGCCACGGGCGCCGGTTTCGCTGGCTATACTTGAGTTATACATCGTCTCAAAGGTTCCATCACCCAGGTTGTGATAGAGGCAATTGGCTTCTCCATCACCTCCATTGGCAACAAATAGATCAAGGGCACCATCATTGTCGTAATCCCCCCAGGTGGCCGTGTTTGACCAATTCGAATCCCAGGCGAGATCACTATTATAATCTCGATTGAAATACCCCAGTCCGCTGTTCTGATAGAGAAAATTATTTTGATCACCCCCATTGGTGACGAAGACATCTATAAAGCCATCGCCAGTATAATCTCCCAAAACAGGAGCATAGCTACTGCCCCAATCATTGGTATAACCGACGTTAGCCATAGGTGTGAATTCCCATCTTGAATTTGAGGGATCATCAGGCCGATATTCCAAAACACGTATAATTTTCTGTGGGTAGTTTGACACCATCTGATGTGCGGTAATCAGTTCTGGTATTCCATTCCCATTCATGTCAGCTACATCCATCTTCGGCAGGAATCCGTCTGATCCAGGATCTGATTGAAAGCTGCTGAACTCCTCCCCATCCCAGACACGGATATCTGCACCAAATACCGAGGAACCACCGAAATAAATTTCATCCGTTCCACTGGTATCAAAATCAAAGGCTATTGCTCCAAATTTGGCCCCCAGATTCTCTCCCAATACCACGATTTCACTACTGAGCAGAGAGGTGGCATCGCCATCAGTATCCTGGATCATATAAACATCACCAGTTATGTAATTCGCGATATAGATTTCATCGGCTCCATCGCCATCCATATCAGATACTGCAGCATTCATAAGTTGGGAATCGTCATCAGGATAGGTGAAACGTATATTGCTGGTATCTCCCAATGTATAGCTATCGGGACCTGTGCATTCGAAAAAGAAGATATTGAAATAATTCCAGGCATGGCAGAACACTTCCTTCAGACCATCATTGTCGGTGTCACAGACCTGAACATTCAGACCACTGCCTCCACCTAGAAGATCATCTATTACACCATCACGGTCGACATCTCTGGGACTGATCCAGTACTCTTCGGTGAGAACCTCTTCACCGGAACCGATGTCACCTGCTATGGAGAGGATGGAAAAGAAATCCTCAGAGCGATCAATCCCCATGGTCAGGCCATTATTGGCAAAGATGAGCTCCTGGGAGCCGTCATCATCCACATCCGCAATCAGGAAGTGCTCAATCACCATATCATAAACCAGATCCCCGCTCAGTGATTGAAGCGTATTATGGTAGGCCAGCCAGTAGCCATTGTCACTCCCATCCCATTCATAGATATACAGCCCGCGGTTGGGGTCGTCTGAATACCTGCCCCGGAAGAATATTATTTCCCCTAATCCATCGCCGTCCATATCTCCAGTTTGTACAAAACGGGTCCCTAAATTGTAGCTTGCAGGCTCAGTTGTTGATGAATTCCAGATCATTTCCAGAACGCCTGAGTCATTCATTTCAAACCCAACCACTCCGCTGCCGTTTCCATAATGAACTGCGAAAATTTCCTCATGTCCGTCTCCATCAAGATCTGACCCGGCACATAAGCCACGGCAGCCCTCTGTGGGATACCACACTGCTGAATAATCATAAGGATCATATTCAGCCCAACTGATGAGTTCAAATGAGAAATCCAGATCCCGTAGCTGTGATTGTGTCTGGGAGAAATTGGTGTTGCTCAAAGTCTTCTGGATTAATTCAGGGTCATCCATCAGGATGTTGATCTCGTCCAGATCCTGGCTCAATGCCGGAGTTGCGTTCAGGAACAGACAAAATGTTAAAATAATGAATAAGCTCGTGTGAACCTTGCCTAAGGAATTCATAATCCCCCCTTTGTGTTTACACCTCGTTTGAGGCAACTGAGGTATTCCTGAAGGAAATACATCGCTCCCTGCAGTGATTATCCACTTTATATTATCCCTGTAATACACTGACCATTAGTATACTACAGGGATATTTTACACTTTTATCGTATTATCTTAAATACACCATCTTGATTGTTTTTGAATATTCACCTGCAACCAGACGACAGAGATAAACACCTGTACTTACCGGTTCACCGCTCATATTGGTACCAGACCATTCATAATTGACCCAGCCAGCTGTTCGACCCCTCTCTGAATAGCTCTGTACTATTCTACCCTTCAGATCATATATGACCAGCCTTACATCAGATGCTTCCGGCAAACCATAGCGGATCGTCGTGGTTGGATTAAATGGGTTCGGATAGTTCTGTTCAAGGGTGAATACTTCTGGAAGCGCTTCAACTGCAGCGATACCCACATAATTGCCTATTTCAATTGCTTCTGAAAATTCTGACGTATTGCCATTGGCGTCTGTGGCTGTGGCAACAATGCGTATCCCATTCCAGAGTCCTTCCTGACCAAGCTCATTCGCGTTCCCCAGATTCAGGGTTTTTAAACCTGCAGTATGGTCATCATCTGAATATTCATCTGTAACAACCAGATAATATCCCTGATTGGATTCCTCATCAGCCTGGAAGAATTCAACATGAATGGGATAGGCTGAATGCGCTGGATCTGAGTCGATGAAAAATTGTAGCATGAAATCATTATTGCTTTCAATGCCACAATTCAATCGTTCAGGGTAGTTCTGGAGATTGTTAGGTCCAGTATCCACATCAGCACTGTCATTGGCTGTGGGTCCATCATTGCCCCTGTTTATTTCACTTAAATCAATACCGGCTATTTCATTTTGCGTGAAACCGTTGCCCAGTATTGAATTTCCTGCAGTGTTTGAAGTGTCCCTAATAGTAATCCCATAGCCCAAATTATAACCAATCCAATTTGCTGTGAACTCCCCCATTCCACCGATGAGATTGTTTGAGGCTCCTCCTGCGATTACGATACCGCCACCATTACCCAGATCACTATTGTCTCCGGTAATATCACAGCCAATAAAATTATCCTGAATGATATTATTGTTGGTGCCTTCCCCTATGAGGGTGATACCCTTACCCCCATTTGCTGATATCACATTTCCAGCAGTCTCTTCTGCCCCACCAATCAGATTATTGTTAGCTCCACCACGCAGTCCAATACCATTAACACTGTTTCCTAGGGGCTCCATACCGGATATATCTGTACCAATAAGATTGCCTTGCATGATATTTTCTGTTGACATAGCTCCTTCAACGTGAATACCATAGTATTCATTTCCAGAGATCAAATTGCCATCATCATCGTTGATGCCACCGATCTGATTCGAAGAGGCTTCCAGGATGTGAATACCGTTTAAGGCATTGGGAATTGCAGCCGTCCCACTGGCATCGCTACCGATGCGATTCGAAAAGACCTGATTGCCAGAGGCTGATTCACCCTCGATCAGGATACCATCCAGGTTGTTGCCGGAAATGAGATTTCCACGAATATCATGGCTTGCGCCTAATGAGGATATCCCGTCTGCCTGGTTGGGAATGGCCATGGAGCCGCTGATATCGGTGCCAATATAATTACCCAGAATCGAATTTTGTTCACAGCCCGCTCGTATGGAGATGCCTGACAGGCGGTTCCCTGAGATAAGATTGCCTTCGCCGGGTTCAAGACCGCCGATCATGGTTTCAAACGCTCCTGGGAACAGGACGATTCCATTGGCTGTATTCACTAGGGAGTCGGTACCGGCGGCATTTGTACCGATACGGTTCCCCAAGATATAATTAAGACTAGCTCCAGTCCCCTGTCCAATTGACAGCCCAGTACGGTTATTACCACTGATGACATTTCCGGCACCTGGTTCAGTCCCCCCAATCAGATTATCATGGGCATCATTGCGAATATTAACACCTGAATTTTCATTGGGAACACGTATCGTCCCAGTGGGATCGCAGCCAAGAAAGTTGCCTTGGATTTCATTAAAAGCAGAACCGTCGGTCAGTTGTAGACCATAACCTGTATTTCCAGAGAATGTATTTCCAATTATGGAGCTAAAGCGGGCTCCCAAGAGAACACACCCATTCCCCTCGTTTGGCAACACAGACATGCCAGAAATATCAGTTCCAAATTTGTTGTTTGTTATATGGTTGAAAGATGCTGCCTCTTCTTCAAAATTACTGACTTCAAGTCCAAGTCTAGTATTTCCAGAAATGAGGTTAGAACGGATTTGATTGTACGAACCGGTCAATACAACTCCAATTACATTTCCGTTCGCGCTTGAACCGAGATTGTTCGTTCCAATATAACAACCTTCAATTATTATGTTTCTGCCATTTAATATATAGATCCCACTGGCCTCGAAATTCTCTGAAGCGCCATCAAATCCACTGATTACCAGGTTCGAAATGAGACAATTATTTGTGGCAAAATTGAGTCCATTGTCAACTTCGATCAAGCTACCGTCCAGTTCGACTATGGGAGTACCGAGGAAATCTGGTTCTGAGCTACCATCGATTTCCACGGGATCTATGATAGTGGGTAAAGCGCTAGCAGGTTGGAATGTATGCGGACCAACACCTTCTATATCAAAATTGATCGTATTGAATCCAGGGGTTGCATTGGCTTCATTGATAGCGGCCCGGAGGGTGCAATCACCTGTACCATCATCACAGATTCCATCTCCAGGAATGGCATCAACAGCATCACCCGTTGAATTCACCGTAAATACGGCTTGCTTGAATTCAGTTTCCAGCAGATAGAATCCACCACCCCCATCAGCAACATGGAGTTGCCCCTGGTTTGCAATAACAGCCTGGGCATATCCCCCAGTATTAAAATATCCAACTTCAACCGGGTTGTAGGGATCTCCACAATCAATGATCCGCACACCTGTCCATGAATCGATGACGTAAGCATACCTTCCTGATCCGTAAACATCCACTGCGGCATTTCCCACAGAAAAACTGCTGATCTCATAGGGATCTTCAGGGTTGCCAATATCGATAATTTTTAATTCACCTACATAGCGATCAGTAACATAGGCGTATTCACCTGCAACATAGACTGCTCTGGCATCCTCAAAATTGGGAGCTGCCCCCACTGGCCATGGCTCTATGGGATCCATGACATTGACGATATGTAGTCCACCCCATCGATTGGTGAGAAATGCAAAACCACCCGATACATACATGGAATAAGGACTGCTGGGCAAGCCATCCATCTCACCAAGTTGAGCGGGAAAGTAGGGGTCACTTATATCAAAAATCCGTAGATCTGGGTATCCACCGACATAGAGCAAATTAGCCATGCAAAAAACAGAATTTATACCGCCTGAATCGGTTGAATATGTATGTACAGGATTCGATGGATCACTTACATCATATATATGCAAATTATAATTCTCTAGGACAAAGAGCAACTCCCCCTCTACATGGAGTCGATAGGGATTATCCATCTCTATCAGTGCAATCATGTCAGGCTCAAAGAATTCGTCGTATGTGAAAATGCCAACACCCAGGCCCCTCATAGCCACGTAGGTGATCGTATCGGCGGCTTGAATGTCTACTGGATAGCCACCTCCCTTACATTCGTTTACCAAGACAGGTGCAGTCAGATCACTAATATCCACCTGTTTGAGACCCCAACTGGATGAAGCAACATACATGCTGTCACCCAGTATATAGAGCGCATCAGCATAATCCATTGAAAGCATCCCAACGGAGTCTGGGGCGGTTAAATCTGAAATGTCGAGAATTTGGATCCCTGAAAACCGTTCAGCCACATAGGCTATGGTATCCACAACCTCCATCCAGTAGGCTGCATCAGGTGTTTGGAAATACCCCAGTTCAATTGGGTTGGTGGGATCAGCAACATTGACCATGCGTATTCCTTCAAACACTTTGGGCAAATAAGCAATTGTATCTACAACATGCACCGACCAGGCTCCATTCTCTGCTGGAGAATGACCTAATTGGACAGGCGCAGCTGGATCACTTACATCCAGGATAAATAAGCCCGATTGTGTCGCTGCATAGGCAAGCGTGTCAATGACCTGAGCATGTTCAAATTTAACTCCAGGAGTGCTCAGAAAAGTACTGGCCAGCGTTGGGATGAGTGGATTGGAAATATCAATGATCCTGAGACCCTGATCATCATTACCAACATAGGCAAAATCCCCCGTTACGGAAATATCCCAGCATTGTCCGAGAAATTCAAGCTCTGCCACCATAGATGGATTTGTGGGATCTGACACATCAACAACCCTGAAGCCATCACTCCAATTGGCGATATAGACAAAGTCACCGGAAACTGCCAGCCCACTGACGATACTTTCTGTGACAACTTCACTTACTGGTTCCAATGTATGGATATCCAACACTTCGAGTACGGTTCCATTGGCTGAATAAACAAAGTCCCCAGATGCGACTGCAAATGGACAGTATCCATAAGGATTTCGTCCCACTAGATCGACCCCATCGGCGTCATAGTCCGCAAAGCCCATGCTAAAGAAAAGCACGAGTACAATACTGACACTTACAAAACACATCGAATTGTTTCTGATTTTGGAATACATGATTCCCCCTTTTGTTAGATTATAAATCAGCCCTGAACAACAGAAGGAATAAATACTGTTTGTGAATCAATATGGAATGCGCAGAGTATAACGCATCTATTATTTATTAGCAAGTACTCCTGATATTCAGCAAAAAATTAAGGTTCAGGATGGAATCTGACTAACACGGATGGAACCAATCCTTGCCCATATGGAACATTTCAGGTGTTTTGGGGGTGATTAGAGGATTTTGAGCTGGAACCTGTATAGAGCGAATTAAGCTACATCGGATTCCATTCTATTTAGATGGATTTATTGCATTAATGATTATCATGGAGCATGTCTATACTCGAGATGATACTCATCGCAATCGGTCTGGCAATGGATGCCTCAGCAGTATCTATAACAGCTGCTGCGGCCGGATTTGTAAACGACAACAGGGCTGTCTTTCGTCTCGCCTTCCACTTCGGGTTCTTCCAGGCACTTATGCCTTTTATAGGCTGGCTTTTGGGCTCTACTGTTGTGGATTACATCAGCATGTGGGATCATTGGATTGCCTTCATCCTCCTGGCAATCGTCGGTAGTAGAATGATTTATTCCGGGTTCTTCCCGGACAATGATAGACTCACTGTGGATCCATCCAAGGGGTGGACACTTATTACTCTGAGCATAGCCACCAGTATTGACGCCCTGGCTGCTGGTCTCAGTTTTTCCATCCTTCACGTGAATATCTGGATCCCCTGTCTCCTCATCGGTGTGATTACTGCCATCTTATCAGCGTTGTCAACCAGGATTGGGAAGACTGCAGGAGCTTGGCTGGGTCACCGGGTTGAAATCCTGGGTGGTCTCATCTTGCTGGGAATTGGGGTCAGAATATTGGTCAGTCATCTCAATTGAGCGTAAGTTAATATTAGCAGCTATATCCATAGTTAATTTTTAAACATCTCTTCATATCGGTGGAATTAAATTGTAAACTTGCGGTACCACGAGGGGGAGCTCTGATTTGGACCGATCAAAAAAAATTCTCAACATTTTCCTAATCTTAATTCTTGGGGTTTCCCAGCTTGAATCCGCCACAGTTTATCTGGTATTGGGTTCTGATACTGCCATATGGGACGGCATGTCAGTTAATCGCTATCACAACACCTATAACCAGGCTCTGTACACAGATCCATCAATGAATACCTATGAGGTAATGGACCCTGCGTTTCGAGCACAATTCGTGGATTCATACGGTCAACCCATGAAAATGACCTGGTGGATGATGGCCGGAAATATCTTCCGCTATGCTACCAACCGGAACTTCCCTGTCCCCAATATCATGACCATGTATCTGATGAAGAAATATCATGGAGAAAATGCCATCATCAATGGGGATGAACTATCCCTTCACTATCATACATTTTTCTGGTCTGACTATGATCAGGATGGCATGTATTTCTGGAATCAATCCCTCACCTTTGGAGAATCTAAAGACGATTTTGATGTGACCCTGGCTCAATTCCTTTTAGAAGAGGATGTTTTCCCTGTCTCATTTCGCAGTGGCTGGCACTTTATGGACAATGAGTGGCAGCATTACCTGAATGAGATCCTCCCCTTCAGTATGCACAATGCCTGGCCTGCAAACCGGGTCGATGAAGAAGAACCACTGGACAATTCCTATAATTGGTCAGAATCCCCTTCAGAATTTGTACCTTTTAGACCCTCACTGGAAAACTACATGTTGGATGGCGATGGTCCTGGCTGGAATGTACGCTCCGTTTCCTTTGGCCAGGTCGCTGGCTCAAGCATTATGAACTCCATTTTTGAAGCAGCCAGCAATGGCACCGATCAAGTTGCCTGCCTCTGGGCCCACCTTCCAGAGAGTGATTTCCCAGAGAAAATGGCTACCATGGATCAATTGGCGCATACCGCTGCTGATTTATATCCTGATGTCGATTTCCGCTATTGTACAGGGGTTGAGGCCATGCAGTTGTGGCGTGGAACTATTGATGAGACACCTCCTGAAATCACCCTTACCAGTCAGGGGACAGAAGACAACTGCACCTATCATATCACATCAAATGAACCCCTGTTTATGCCCCAACCCTTTGTGGCAGTTAAGTATAGAGATGAGAGCTATGGCAAAATCCAGTGCATCCAACAATCAGAGTTGTCCTGGACCACAGAAATCATCCCCTTTCCGTCAGAACTGGCAAAACTCGGTGTAGCAGCCACAGATACTTCTGGAAACCTGACCACTGAATTTATCAACCTGATTCCCGATGACCTCTATATGGACAATGAAGATATGGGCTATAACGAGTTTAGTGGTGTATGGACCAATACCGAAAATGCAGCCTGGGGGGTAGATGCACGCACTGCCTCAACCGATGAAAACAATCCAGTGCATGTCTCATGGTCACCAGATATTCAGGAATCCTCACTGTATCATGTTTTTATTCAGGTACCCGACACCGATACGCCACCATTCCCGCTAAAAGCCATCATTCATTCAAATATTACATCTGATACCCTATCGCTCATGGCTCCCCTACCTGCCCATGAATGGATTTATTTAGCTACTGTCCCGCTGAATGCAGGACAGAACGAAGTGGTTGAATTATTAAGTGACATTACCCAAACTGTGACCGGTGCAAGACTCACGGTAGATGCTCTTAAACTCACAGCCAGAGTACGCCAGCGAGATATTCATCTCTCCAGTCAAAACATTAATTATGGGGAGATCAGCTTGAATCGCACGACTTCCCAAAATCTGAGAATCAACAATCTGGGCACTTCAATGCTGACTATTCACAATTTTGAAAGCATCAACCAGCATGTGAATTTTGACCTGTCACTACCCTTGCAGATAGAGCCCATGGGCGATATCGATGTTCCCCTAACCCTTCATCCCCTTGATTTGGGTCCCCTTGAGGATACGCTGAGAATTTCCAGCGATGATCCCATGCACTCACAACTTGATATTGTCATCACGGCCAATGTTCAGTACCCATTTTATGTGGTGGATAATGAAGATACTGAATCCTACACGGAAACCGGAGAGTGGTTTACCAGTGTTGCCCAGGCCTGGGGATCGTCCAGCCGGTACTCCTGGCTTAATTCCGGGGCTTCAGCATCATTTCGTCTGGAGCCTGATGATCCCAGCTACTATGAGGTCAGCTATATTGTTCCAAATACCATCAACTCAAGTGACAATGCGGCATATGTGCTAAAAATTAATGGTGCACCTATTGATTCTGTTTTCATGGACCAAAATGCCAATAGTGGCCATTGGGTAAGTCTTGGAATGTACTACCTGTCTGCTGATGTCCCCATTGATCTGGAAGTTCACGATGTTGGGAATACCACTCAAGGGCCCGTTTTGAGAGCTGATGCGGTAAAGATTCAGATGCTAGATCCAAGCGATGTTGAAGAAGACAATTTTCACCAATTTCCCCATACTTTTGTGCTTCGTCAGAATTATCCCAATCCGTTTAATCCAACAACCACCATCTCGTATCAGATTCCAATTGATACCCATGTCAGTCTCACTGTATACGATATTCGGGGCCAGGAGATCGTCTCCTTGGTTGATGGTTATAAAGGCCTCGGACATCATCAACTCCAATGGTCCGGGTTAAATAAAGATGGTCAGATTGTTAGCACGGGTGTCTACTTTTGCAGTTTAATAACAGAGAGCTATCAGCACACAATCAAAATGCTATACCTGAGGTGAGTCAAATCACGCATGTAGCTCGCATGTATATCGAATCTAAATTCAATATTTAATTGATATTAGGAGTCTCAGAGGATGTTTGACCTCGACATATTCTCCGGCCAGAGCCACTGCTAAAATACTTGTCCGAAAACGTGTTGGTGATACACTATATGCTATCTATGAATAGCCCATTATTAAAACCTGCCCATAAACTGTTCCAGAACACTCCTCTGAGCTTTCTGCTTGTACTGAGCTTAAGTTTTTCCATTTGGGGACAGGACATCCAAATCAATGAATTTCTCGCTTCAAATGTGCGGGATTATCCTGAGATGTACGATTTTGGGGACTACAATGACTGGATAGAACTGCATAACACTTCAGATTCACCAGTATCGCTAGATGGATACTTCCTGTCGGATAATCTTAACAATCCGCTAAAATGGAGAATACCTGGTGGCGCTTCCATTCCTGCCCAGGGGTATTTGCTGGTTTGGGCAGATGACTATGACGATGGACCAGGTTCTATTTACACACGTGAAACCTGGCCCTATGATGACTATTCCACCCGTCACTACCACACAAACTTCAAACTGAGCAAATCAGGTGAAGAGCTGGTTCTGGCCCAAGCAGATATAACATCTACAACCTCCTTTATTCCCACCGAATCATTTTGGAAGTATCTGGATGATGGTTCCAACCTTGATCCATCCTGGATTGAAAATAATTATGATGATGCCAGCTGGGCTGAGGGTCAGGCAGAACTGGGTTATGGGGATGGGGATGAAAACACCATCGTGGACTATGGTGATGATAGCAATCAGAAGCAGATCACGACTTATTTTCGGAAAACCTTCATTGTAAATGATCCAAATGCCATCAGTAATCTGATAATCCAGATTAAGCGTGATGATGGTGCAGTGGTTTATTTAAATGGGACTGAGATCATCCGATCGAATTTACCCAGTGGGGACATCACCAACGAAACCCTGGCCAGCACGGCAGTGAGTTCTGCTGAAGAAGATGCATTTTATGAATATACTATTTCCACCAATGAGCTTACCGCTGGAGAAAACTGTCTGGCAGTAGAAATACACCAGATAAGTGAAACCAGCTCAGATATAAGTTTTGATCTTGAGCTTGTGGGAATCAACTACTCTGAGGCCAGCATTGTTGATTATGTATCTTTCGATGAACAAGTAACCGATGTTTCCTTCGGACGCCCTTCTGGAGCTATGAGCTGGACCTTTTTCGGAGAACCTACACCAGGGAATACGAACTTAACTCCCCAAAGTGCGGGCACAGATAAAACCACAGCTGTGGCAACTTCAGTCGCCAGCGGCTTTTATAATGGCGCTATCAGCGTGTCCCTGACAACTGCATCTTCCCAGGCTCAAATTCACTACACTCTGGATGGAAGCAGACCAGGCAGTTCGAGTCCACTCTATTCTGGAAGTATCACCATTGATGCTACCACCGTTGTAAAGGCCAGATCATTTGAAGCTGGATTACTACCCGGTGAACTCATGACAGCGTCTTATTTCATTGATGAACAGCATTTTCTGCCCACTATTTCATTGGTTGCTGAACCTCCCACCCTCTGGGATACCGATATTGGTATTTATGAGAACGAGTACAAGCAACGAGAAATCCCTGTATCCATCCACTATTTCCAGCAGGATACTGAGACTGGATTTCGCATTGATGCCGGAGCAAGATTGGGTGGATTGAACATCTGGACCAAACCCCAGAAACCCTTTACTATTTACACACGCGACAGATTTGGTGAGGATCTTATTCCCTATCAGATTTTCAAAACCAAACCCATCTCGGATTTTTCCCGAATCGTTTTCCGAAATGGTGGTGATGACTGGGAAGAAACCCTGCTACGGGATCCCATGACCGGTAGTCTTGTGAAAGGTATGATGGATTGCGGCTATATGGCTTACCAACCCTCCGCCCTTTTTCTGAATGGCGAATATTGGGGGATTTACAATATTCGGGAAAAGTACAATACCCGCTATTTCTTTGAGAATTTTGGAGTTGATCCCGATAATATAGATCATCTTGAATATGGTGCCACACAGGCTGGAACCCGATTGCTCACCATTGAAGGTGACCAGCTCGCCTATAATGATTTCATCTCATTCGTACAAAATAGTGATCTTGACCAGATTACAGTATACAATGAATTGTCAGAGCGAATGAATATTGATGGATTTATTGATCATGTCGTCATGACTTTATACTGTGCCAACACCAGCTGGGGGCATAACCGTGAATGGTGGCGCCCCAGAGGTGGTGACGGAAAATGGCAATGGTTAATTGTGGATGTGGACCGTGGTTTTAATCCATCCAATGTCAATAATAACCTCCTGGACAATCTCTTGAGGGATTATCTTCTGTTTCAATATCTCATGGTCAGCGAACGGTTCAAAGACCGCTTTCTCCAACGGGCTGCCGCACATTTCAACAATACCTTTCTGACTGAGCGAGTTGAAAGAATTGTGGATAGTTTAAGCAATACCATCACTGATGAAATGCCTCGTCATATTGACAGATGGGGATCCCAAGGCGGTATTTCATCCATGACATCCTGGGAAAATGAGACGGAGGCCATCAAGACTTTTGCCCAAAATCGAACAGCGAATCTGTTTGATCATTTCAACAGTCATTTGATCCTGAATGGGACCATCGATATGAATCTGGCAACCTATCCTTCTGAGGGTGGACATATTTTGATAAATGATGTCCCTCAGCTATCTGAAAATAATACGGGAACCTATTTCAGAGATCATCCCCTCCACCTCACTGCCGTTCCCGCGCCAGGATGGGAAGTCGTTGGCTGGTCTGGCATCTCGGATTCCACCAGCATTCTCTACACTTGTGAGACAGATACGAGTTTTATTGCCTTGTTTCAACCGAGTACTGGTAACATTCTACCTGCCCAAATTCAGGAGAATACCACACTCCTGGGTAATCAGACTTACTACGTTTCAGAAAATCTGCAGATTCCTGCGGGACTCACCCTGACCCTGGAGGCTGGTGTAGAGATTCTCATGCCTGAACAGGGACATATCATCGTGGATGGTCACCTCCTCATTAATGGCACAAATGCTTCACCTGTAATTATCTCTCCCAATGTTGAAACAGGAACGCTGCGATGGGGTGGTATCTCCTTCTCCAATGCTACAGATACTTCAAGAATTAACCACCTCTCTCTTTCGGGTGCTTCCAAGGGTGTAGATCCCATCATTCATCGCGGGGCCATTTCTGGGCATAATGCAAATCTGATCATCGATCATCTGGATATTCAGGATGTGTTATTCCCCATCTACATACAAGGTGGTTCCGTCAAATTGTTAAATAGTTCCCTGCGTTGTGAGTTCATCTCTGACTTCATCAATGTCAAACGGGCAGAGGTTCTCATTGACAACTGCACCTTTTATGGTTCTCAGGCGCCTGACACGGACGCTATCGACCTTGATGGGGTTGAGTCAGGGGTTGTATCCAATAACCATATCTACAACTTTGCAGGGCCAAATTCAGATGGCATTGATCTGGGTGAGCGTTGTGTGGGGATTCTCATCACCGATAATCAGATATACCATTCATCAGATAAGGGTATTTCTGTTGGCCAGCATTCCACAACAAGCATAGAGAGAAATTTGATTGTTGGGTGCAAGTGGGGTGTCGCTGTGAAAGACAGTTCCGTCGCGCTGCTCTTAAATAACACCTATGCTAACAATGAAATCAGTCTGGTCTGTTTCGAAAAAAATGTCGGTAATGGTGGAGGTGAAGCCTGGGAAAGGAATAGTATTTATTCCAACAGCTTGATCTCAACACTTTTTGTGGATGCGTTTTCCGCTCAAACAGTAACCTATTCTTTGTCCAATGCTGAATTGATGATGGGAGCAGGCAATTTGTATGACGAGCCCCTGTTTGTTGATCCAGGCCTTTATAATTTTGAATTGACGCCAAATTCACCCTGCATGGATGCGGGCGATCCAGGTGATCCCCTTGATGAGAATGGAAGCCCCAGAGATATGGGCGCTTACTATTCCTTCAACCCTGATGATTACCCTTTCCCAATTCCAGGTAGATATGTTTCATTTCTGAAGATCAATGAATTCCTGGCCAGTAATTCAACCTCCAACGCCGATGAATCAGGTGAATATGATGATTGGATTGAGATTTATAATCCTACTGAAGAAACACTGGATCTTTCCAATTTATATTTAACGGACAATCCCAACAACTTGACCAAATGGCAATTTCCTGAGATGGCTTCCACCATTGAACATGGTGGATTTCTCCTCATCTGGTGTGATGAAGATGGTAGCCAGGGGCCGCTCCACGCCAATTTCAAATTAAGTGCCTCAGGTGAGTTCATTGCCCTGGTTGATTCAAATGGTTTAAGTATCATCGACTCACTTACTTTTGGCGCTCAGATAACTGACATCTCCTGGGGTAGAGTTCCTGATGGTAGTAATAATTGGGCCATGCTATCCCCTACGCCTGGTAACTCAAATCAGTTTCTTGACCTTGTATCGATGCCGTCTATCCCAGAACAGTTCGCCTTGCATCAGAATTATCCCAATCCATTTAATCCAAACACGACCATTCGATATGAATTACCTGAACCAGCTGAAGTTCAAGTTTTGATCTATGATCTTCGAGGCCGATTGATCAGGACTCTGGTCAATGAAACCCAGACCATAGGATACAAAAAGTTGATCTGGGATGGTAGCAATCATCGTAGCAAGCCAGTAAGTGCTGGGGTTTACTTGTGTCATATTGTCGCCGGCGAGTATACCAAAACAATTAAAATGGTATTGCTGAAATAGTTGCGGAAACAACGGGGAAACATATGAAATCAATCAATCCCGCCACAGGCGAGCTTATCCGGAAATATGAGACTCATTCAAATGAGCAAGCGCTGTCAATTGTATCAAAAACCGGAGAAGCCTGGATAGATTGGAAATCCACCGACTTTAGCCTTCGTTCCAAGAAAATGAAACAGGCAGCCTTCATTCTGCGAGAGCAAAATGAAGAATTAGCTCAGCTCATGACCCTTGAAATGGGGAAAGTCATCCATGAAGCCCGGGCTGAAATTGAAAAATGCGCCTGGGTGTGTGAGTTTTATGCAGACAATGCAGAATCCTTTCTCGCCGATGAGATGGTGGAGACAAACGCTTCCAAAAGCTTTGTCAGTTTTGAACCCCTGGGAATTGTTCTGGCAGTCATGCCCTGGAATTTCCCGTTCTGGCAAGTCTTTCGCTTCGCCGCACCCGCCCTCATGGCTGGCAATGCTGCCGTTCTTAAACATGCTTCCAACGTCCCTGGATGCGCACTGGCCATTGAGAATATCTTTATCAAGGCAGGATTTCCAGAAAACCTGTTTAGAGCCTTGATGATATCGGCCAGCCAAGTCGAGTCAGTCATTATGAATCCTCATATCCGAGCAGTCACCCTGACAGGTAGTGAAGCGGCGGGAATGAACGTCGCCGCCATAGCGGGACGAGCCCTCAAGAAAACCGTCCTGGAATTGGGTGGATCTGATCCTTTCATCGTTCTGGAGGATGCAGATATTGATAAATGTGTGACAACAGCCGTCAATGCGCGCATGATCAACAACGGTCAAAGCTGTATTGCTGCCAAAAGGTTTATAGTTGTTGAATCTCGTCTTGAGGAATTTGAAACCAAAAAAGCTGAGATCATGTCAACCCTTCTTGTTGGTGATCCCCTCCTGGCAGACACACAGGTTGGGCCCCTGGCGAGGGCGGATCTCCGCGATGAATTGCATGAACAGGTCAAAGCAAGTCTGGATGATGGTGCCAGACTCCTTCTGGGAGGAAAATCCATTCCTGGACCAGGTTTCTTCTATGAGCCTACGGTAATAAGTGATGTTAGGCGAGGTATGAGTCTATATCACGAGGAGACCTTTGGGCCTGTCTCTGCCATCATCCCCGTGAAAGATGCTGAGCAAGCCATCGAAGTAGCCAATGATTCCGAATTTGGCCTGGGGGGTTCACTCTGGACCAATGATTTGGTCAGGGGTGAGAAGCTTGCGAGGCAAGTCGAGAGTGGAGCAGTCTTTGTGAATGGGATGACTGTTTCTGATCCACGGCTTCCTTTTGGCGGCATCAAGCGTTCAGGCTATGGACGTGAGCTATCACATTTTGGTATCCGTGAGTTCACCAATATCAAATCAATTTGGATTGCATAGCACTTCATACTCATCATTATTCCTATTTAGGTATATCTCATAACTATCTATGTATCAGTGATATACGAATATTAATATCTCTAGATCAGTTTGTTTTTCTAAAAACACAAATTGATAGTATCAAATATTTATGAATGAAGAGAAATACCCCCTTGCTTCATGAGATTTCAGCTATTAAATAAGGCTGTTCTGTTGATTCCACATAATGAAGCACCACTACCATTTGAGGATATCAAACTTGAATGCTCGTCCTTATTAAATTGAGCAAAAATCCATTTGGCTTTGTTTAAGCTGCTCAAACAAGATGCACTTTACACCTGGAGGTTCGATTGTCCACCACTGAGATGACTTCGCAAATGAGAGATTTCGGCGACTCAACTGAATACAAACGGGATCTTGGGCTCATTGAGGCTATCTCCATTGTGATCAGCAGGATTATTGGATCAGGCATTTTTAGAACCCCAGCACCCATTATGGCTCTGGTGGGTTGTACCTCCTTATTTGGTCTTGTCTGGGTCCTTGGTGGCATTGTGACCATCTTTGGGGCAGTCGTCTATGCTGAACTGGCTGCCATGATGCCCCGCTCTGGCGGTCCCTATGTCTATTTGAAAATGGCCTATCACCCCTTCTGGGCTTTTCTCCGTGGCTGGGCCATGTTTTTTGTCTCCGAAACTGCCTCTATTGCTGCTGTGGCCCTCATTTTTGGAGAGTATCTAAATGCCCTCTGGCGAATCGCATCTGGTCAGGCCTTTGGACAGATTACTCTATTTTTTATTGCTCTGTCTACCATATGGTTGCTTACCGTGGTAAATCTTTTTGGTGTTCGACTTAGCGGTAAAATTCAGAACTTCTTTGGTGCTATCAAAGTGGTTGCTGTGGGTGGTATCATCGGTGTGAGTTTTACCAGTTGGTCAACAGGGTCTCTGTCAAATTTTGTCAATCCTCTTTTACCGGAATCCTTCAGTGGGTCCACATTTCTAGCCGTGGGTGCAGGCCTGAGATACGCCTTTTTTGCATTTAGTGGTTGGGAGGGTGCTACATATATCGCCGAAGAAGTGAAGAACCCACGTAAGAATTTACCCCTATCTCTGTTTATCGGAATAGCCGGTGTAATGGTTCTATATATGGGTGCAAACGCTGCCTATCTGTTCCAATTGACACCTGCTCAAATCGCCGACAATAATGAGGTAGCAACAGAAGCCATGAAAGTTGCTCTTGGTGCCACCGGTGGCATTCTAATTTCCGTGGCGGTCATGTTTAATACTTTTGGAAATGTGAGCACTCAAATCCTATGTAAAGCAAGAGCCCTGCAGGCCATGGCGCGAGATGGCATGTTTTTTAAAAAATTTGCTGTACTCAGCAAAAAACATAAAACCCCCAACAATGCTTTGATCGGACAAGGTGTCTGGGCAACCGTACTATTGACTTTTGCCGTGTCTGCAGCGAACTCCTATGAGACGATTATCGATTTTTTCTCAGCCACATCAACTGTATTCAATCTCATGGTATTTGGAGCCATTTTTATTCTCAGAAAGAAATATCCTACTGTTGACAGACCTTACAAGGCCTGGTTATATCCATGGAGTTTGATTATTGTAATTGTCATATACGCCACTTTCTTTGTTATTACACTTATGACGACTCTCATTCCGTCTCTCATAGGTCTGGGTTTGACTAGTCTGGGATCGATTTACTATTACTTTTACATCCACAAGCGAGATAAATTAGTTAGAGAATAATTCTCATGCAGATGTCTGGTCTTTTTAAAATGTGTCTATTAAATATTAAGGTAAAAACCAAAGTTGACTGCTAAAAAAGAACCACTTGATATAAGCGAAAGCGATAGAGCGCAACAGGAGATAGAGCGACTCGCTTTTTTTCCACTTGCCAACCCCATGCCTGTTGTAGAGGTTGATCTAGATGGCGTTCCCAGTTATATAAATCCTGCAGGAATCCAACTCCTTGATAAGATGAATCTGGATATGTCGCAGGTTTCCCAAATATTACCGAAGACGTATAAATCGGACATAAAAACTGCCTCCTCCGATAAGGGCAAAATTCCTTCACGGGAGGTATCATTGGGTGGCTCGCACCTCCTATGGACAGCATTCTTCCTGGAAAACCAAAATCTGTTACACTACTACGCCACGGACATCACCAATCTCAAAAATACTGAGACTGAGCTTATAGCTGCCAAAGAACGGGCCTTAAAGAACGAAGAAGTCAAGACCCTCTTCCTGGCCAATATGAGTCATGAGATCAGAACTCCCATCAATTCAATACTGGGGTTTACTGAGCTGATTGAGGAAAAAGTCAAAGGCAAGATTGATGAAAATTTGGATGTATATTTTGAAACCATTTACATGAGCGGCGAACGCCTTTGGCAAACCGTTCATCACATCCTGGATATTTCCCAAATTGAAACCGGCACTTTTGAATTGAAAACCGAAACCGTTAATCTGGGCAAAATTATAAAAGATCTGGGAGCCTCATTCAAATCCGCAGCCAAGGCTAAGAATTTGGAACTCAACATCAACCTTCCTGATACTGAAATTAACATAATATCTGATGAGTACTGTGCGACACAGGCTATCACCAATCTTATCGACAATGCCATAAAGTATACAAGCTCCGGCCACGTCGACCTGGACACTGAGATTGTTGATGGCTCTGTCATTATCATCATTAAGGATACGGGCATAGGAATGTCCAAAGAGTATCAGGACCACATGTTCAATGTTTTTTCCCAGGAAAGCACTGGCTATACCAAGAATTTTCAAGGTATTGGTCTTGGGTTGGCACTGGCCCACCGCTATCTCTCCCTGATCAATGGAAAGATAACCTTTGAGAGTGAGCGGGAAGTAGGGAGCAAATTTACCGTTTATTTACCCATAGATCCCTCTGTGAAACCGGTAATAGCTGTTGACGAACCAAAACCTATTGATTCTGTGGGTGGGCACTCAGACGCCACTCAGGACACCAGAATGAGCATTCTTGTGGTGGAGGATGACCCTAATTCTCAAAAGCTGGCCAGTTTCACCCTTAGCAAAGACTATGACCTTCATTTTGCAGATTCGGTATCAGATGCTAAAGACGTGCTGAATGCTGAAGAAGTTCAGTTAATTCTATTGGATCTCTCCCTGAGGGGGGATGAAGATGGACTTGATCTCGCCAGATATCTCCGAGGAGAGGATAAGTGGTTAAATATACCCATAATTGCCCTGACTGCCCATGCCTTCACCTCTGATAGGGATAGATGCCTTGATGCAGGTTGCAGCGACTTTATGACCAAACCCTTCCGTTTGGCCGAATTAAAAGAAACCATCCAGCATTTGATATAATTTGGCATTATGAAAACACGCTGGAAACAAACGCTCCTGGTTCGATATTTTGGAATCACCAAAATACCCCTGATATTTTTTGTAAAACCCCAGGTCTTACAGTTGAATCAATCCCAGTGTATGATCAAAATTCCCTTGCGCCGCCGGACCCGAAATCATCTAATGAGTATGTATTTCGGTGTTTTGGCAGTCGGTGCCGATCTGGCTGGTGGTTTATTGGCCATGCAAATGCTTGCCAGAAGTGACCACAAAATCAATCTCGTATTTAAAGATATGCATGCAGATTTTTTAAAAAGAGTTGATGCAGATGCCATTTTCACCTGCACCGATGGTGAAAAAATAGGGTCACTCATTCAAAAGGTCATCGATACGGGTGAGCGTCACCATGAACCAATCAATATTCTAGTGACGGCGCCAGACAAATATGGAGCTGAAATCCTGGCGACTTTCACCCTTACGCTTTCTTTAAAAGTAAAGGATTAATTACTCAGTAGGACCAGCAAGGATTTCCTGAATCTGCTTCCCTGACGATAGGACTTCAATCGCTTTCAAAACAACACGATCATGGGCCAAAGAGGCAGCAATTCGAGCCCCGTTTCCACCTAAAACTCTGGCCATTTCCTTTTCCAGACCAGCCAGAATTTGAAATTTTATTTTATGAAACTCTTCTTGAGCATAAATTTCTTCCAATAGACTCAAAGAATGTTGCAAATCCAGTACATCAGAATAGATAGCACTTGATGTGTCAATGGCATCCTCAAGATCGGTTATCCAGAGATTGAAGTTTGTTTCTGGGATTAATTCATGCTGATCCATCCAGGTATAAAAGCTATCCACCTCAGAATCATCGAAATGAATTGGCATGCTGAGACCTGGATGCTCCTCACCATATTTTAGAGCATATTTAAAGAATAGCCGCTTACGCCACAGAGAGTTCTCAAGATTACTTAAAGGAAAATCTTCTGTGTAAATATCGGGTTCAACACCACCCCCACCTTCGAACTTGCGGTTATTGTCAGAGAGAAAAGAAGTATCCTGAGAAATAAGTAAATCTTCATACAGCACATCCTGAGCGATTTCACGTTTCTGAATAAGGCGACCACTGGGCAGATAGTATTTTGCTGAGGTAAGCTTGAGTCGGGTATCAGGTGACAAGCGGGTTACGGTTTGAACCAAACCTTTGCCAAACGAAGGTTCACCAATCACCACTGCCCTATCATAGTCCTGAAGAATACCCGCGAGTATCTCTGAAGCTGAGGCCGATCCACCATCTATGAGAATGGCTACTGGAAGATCCGTCTTAACGATGGGACGACGACGAGACAGATATTTCTTATTGGACTGATCCACACGTCCCCGGGTTTCCAACAGGGTGGCACCTTGTTCAATAAACAGATCTGCACTCATGAGGGCTGCACTGAGAAGTCCACCGGGGTTACCCCTCACATCTATTATTAGCGCTTCAAGGCCAACTTTGTTCATCTTGCGAATGGCTTTTTCCAGCTCTTCAGCAGAGTACTTTGAAAAATTGGAAAGTTTCACATACCCCGTCCGCTCTCTCAGTAACCCGGAATAACTCACATCTGGAACCTTAATCAATTCTCGAATCAGCTCAAAATTTATATAATCAGTTTCGCCTTCTCTTTTAATGAGAAGATTTATTGTGGACCCCTGCTCTCCCCGTACCATCCGGGCTGCTTCGTTCAGATTCAGCTTTTTGGTCCAGACAGAATCAATTTTTACAATTCGGTCTCCAGCATGAATGCCCTGGAGAAATGCCGGTGTCCCATCCATGGGTGAGATCACAATGAGAGAATCATTCATACGACCAAGATGGATACCCACACCACCATACTCACCAGTTGTTATGGCATCAAGGCGATATGAATTATTATCATCAATATGCTGGGAGTAGGGATCAAGTTCACTCAGCATTCCCTCAATGGCTGCATCTGCAAGCTTATCGGGATCAATCTCGGCAACATAACGATCAAGAATAGTCTGAAATACCTTGGTGATTGAAGCTTCACCCTCCACACGTTCAGAATGTGCCTGGGTATAAATTGTTGCTGCCCATCCAGTGAGCAGAAGCAGTGTCAAAACAGGTAAAAGTGTGGATCGAAATTTCAAACTGTTGCCTCTAATAACTGGTCAACCCGATCAAAGACCTTGCGTTTCAATGTGTCAATGGCCTCGCGTCCATCCAGAAGAAGGAAGCGGTGTGGTTCCGCTTTTACCAATTGCAGATAACCATTTCGGGTTCTTTGCTTAAACTCTTCATTTTCAGCTTCCAAACGATCAAGTTCACGATGGTCCATCCTGTCTTCAGCGGTGTCCAGGGGTGTATCAACCAGAATGGTCAGGTCGGGAGAAAGATCTCCAATAGCCACCTCAGCAACCTTTTGGATGCTCTCAAGTGATAAATCCCTGCCATAGCCCTGATAGGCAATGGTACTGTCCACAAATCGATCCAACAGAACGATTTCGCCCCTTGCCAGGGCCGGGAGGACTTTTTCGGATATGAGTTGGTTTCGACTGGAGAAATAAAGCAGCATCTCAGTGATGGGACTCATTTTAACGTTTTCCCGATCCAGAAGAATATCTCGAATTTTTTCAGAAATTGAAGTCCCACCTGGTTCTCGATATAAATGGACACCATAACCCCGATCCAGGAGTTCATGATACAGCATTTTGCACTGGGTTGATTTCCCAGATCCGTCAATACCTTCGAAACTTATGAGCAGTGGTTTAACAGTTTTCATTTTTTCTTTTTAGCTAATTGGATAAGTATCCAGATATAATCGTAAAAACTTAAGGCTGCCAGGAACCAGGCCAAGAGCACCACAAACAAGTAGGCTCTTTCACCAGGCCAGGACCCTAACAGCGTAAACAGAAACAGGATGCCCATTCTATCCCATCTTAAAAAGTAGAGATGTGGGAGATTAATGGCTGTCAGATCATATTTCATCTGCAAATTTGTAAGCAGATAGAGACCAGTAATTCCAACGAGACCGGCTATACCCGTCCAAAGATGCCCCTCAACCCACATGTGAAGACTTAATGCAAACATAAGTGGCACTTCCTCCACAAAATGTTTAAACCGGCTGCTGGGAGCAGATCTATCAACAAACAGGTGCAACTGAATCTGATCCATGAACAGCCAGATCGCCAGAAAGACTGCTGTCCATAGATACAAGCCCAATACCAGGGCAAACATACTGGATAAACCAACAACATAACGGGTCTTGGTCAGTGTACTGGCTTCAACCTTCCCTTCCTGAACCTTTGTGATGGCAAAGTTGAGGGCTTTCTTTAGAAGGTTTTGAATCCATCTGGGATAATTAAAATCATCTCGTGCATACTCGAAAACTTGGTCTTTGGTCACGCCTTGTTCCCTCCAATCATAATTACTACTTCACCTTTAATGCTACGCGTGTCCAACTGTTCCCTGATCTCTGAGACTGAACCACGAATGAATTCTTCAAATTTTTTTGTTATTTCCCTGCCGATAACAACCTGCCTGTCGCCCATATGCTCTCCAATATCCTTGAGTGTCTTGCCAACACGGTGAGGTGATTCATACAGGATGATGGTTCTGGGATCTTCAGCCAGCATTTTAAACCGGGTTTGACGCCCCTTTTTCCTGGGCAGAAACCCTTCAAAGGTAAATCGATCTGAGGGAAGCCCGGCGGCTACAAGAGCAGCCAGCATAGCCGAAGCACCTGGAATGGGGATCACCTCAATATTTTGAGCAATGGCAGCTCGCACCAGAAAGAATCCAGGATCACTGACCAGGGGTGTCCCAGCATCAGTGATGAGAGCGATATCATCGCCCCCTTCCACTTTCCTCAAAAGACCAGGGGTTGCCTGTTCTTTATTGTGGTCATGATAGGGCAACATGGGGGTCTTTATCTCATAGTGCTTCAGTAAGACCCCTGAAACCCGTGTGTCTTCCGCAGCAATAAGCTGAACCGACTTTAAGACATCAACGGCTCTAAAAGTAAAATCACCGAGATTACCGATGGGTGTAGAGACAATATATATTTTTCCAGCAGGCATAAATGATTCAGCGGGACTTAAAAAAGCCCCGCTAATAATCCAGTTCTATAGATCGAAGGAAATACCCTGAGCCAGCGGTAGGTCCTTACTCCAATTAATGGTATTGGTCTGACGACGCATATAGGCTTTCCAGGCGTCTGAACCTGATTCACGGCCACCGCCAGTTTCCTTTTCACCACCAAAGGCTCCACCAATTTCTGCACCTGAGGTACCAATATTGATATTGGCAATTCCACAATCAGAACCAGTGTGGGATAGGAATCGTTCTGCATGTTGCATATTCATGGTGAACATAGCTGAAGAAAGTCCCTGTGGGACGGCATTGTGCAACTCAATAGCTTCATCAATGGTTTTGAATGGAATGATATACAGGATGGGTGCAAAAGTCTCCGTCTGGATAATTTCCCAATGGTTTTCTCCCAATACTATGGTAGGCTCAACAAAATATCCTGCTCTGTCTTTCAATGCGTTGCCACCGGCAAGAATTCTTCCACCAGCCTTCTTGATTTCACCAATAGCATGCTCATAGTCTTCTACAGCAGCTGCATTCACCAGAGGTCCCATAAGGGTTCCTTCAACCAGTGGATCGCCTATACGGACTTGTTTGTAGGCCTTCACCAGCTTGTCAACAAAGGGTTCCATGATCTCTTCCTGGATGATGATTCGGCGTGTGGAAGTACAGCGCTGTCCAGCAGTTCCCACAGCACCAAAAACAGTAGCCATGATAGCCATATCCTGATTGGCTGTATCATCAATGATGATGGCATTATTACCACCTAATTCAAGAATGGTACTGCCAAAACGTTTTGCAACCACTTCACCCACATGACGACCCATGGGAGTGGATCCTGTGAAGGATACAAGCGGAATACGTTTATCATTGATGAGACGCTCACCAATAACAGAACCGCGACCAATCACCAGATTAAAGATTCCTTTGTAACCATTGTCAGTCAAAACCTTGTTACAGATATTCTGCACTGCGATACCACATAGCGGGGCAGTTGATGATGGTTTCCAGATAGTGGTATCACCAGCAATGGCTGCCAGGAATGAGTTCCAGGCCCAAACAGCGACTGGAAAATTAAAAGCTGAAATGACTCCAACCACGCCCAGCGGATGATACTGATCATACATTCTGTGCTGAAAACGCTCGGAGTGCATGGTGCTGCCATATAGCATGCGGGACTGTCCAACTGCAAAATCGGCAATGTCGATCATTTCCTGAACTTCACCGTCACCCTCCTGCTTTATCTTTCCCATCTCGAGGGAAACCAGGCTACCCAGTGCATCTTTTTTCTCTCTCAGAGCCACACCCATCAAGCGGACCAATTCTCCACGAACTGGGGCTGGAACCTGGCGCCATTCCTTAAAGGCTTCATCGGCTTGAGCAACAACCTGCTCATAGGCTTCTTCCGTGCACTGATACACATTGGCAATAACTTCACCAGTGGCTGGGTTGCGAGATTTGAGGACATCGTCCCCGCCAGTCGCCAACCATTCACCGGCTCCTACACAGGCACCAGCGTTAAATTCTTCAATTCCTAATTCTTTTAAGAAATCCATAATTACCTCTTTACTTATCTATTAATTTTATAAAGTTTAATGTCCTGTTATTCATTCGGTCTAGCTTCTGACAATCTCCTCTGAGAATTCAATACCCAGAGATTTTAATTCCAAAAGAACGGGTTCGTAAATGATGGGATCAACTGGAATTTGCACGCCTGTCAGGTTAATCTTTCCTTCAAGAATGAGCCTGGCTGCAATGGCTAGAGGCAATGATACGGTACGGGCCATGGAGCTATTCCCATTGGGAATCCCATAATCAAACAGGGTTGATATTATTTCCTCACGATGATCAGGAAAAGTTACTTTAAATCTGTGCTGGAGGGCTATCATGTCTCTTTCACCAGATTCATAGGCCATTTTTTGATTCATGAGATCAGCGAGTATATCAATTGATGTGGTTGCTGGAAAATCAACATGCTTCGTATCGAAAAGCCCCAACCAATCTAGTGCTTTGATTGTCTTATCATCCTCTGTCATCTCAAGTTTAGAAGCAACCGCTGACCGGAGTTTAGATTCATCTAAACCACTTACCATCGCCAGCATTCCAGCATAACTACTTGTCTCTGCTGGGACGGATGTCTCTGTCAACAGGTTTAATGCCTTCAAGGCCAGGACCAGTTTATGCCAGCCTGCATAGCGTAAGGTCCCGCGCATAAGCAGATCAATTCCCTCCAGCCCATAAATCTCCTCATAGGCAGTGGAGTCTCGATTTGGGTATGCTTCAAAATTTTGTCCATCAATTTCCATGGGAGCTGTTGAATTGAACAAGTCCTTGGCACTGATTTTCTTCAAAGTTCCATGGTCGATGTACTGGGCAGGATTATTGCCTGCCAGGAGGACACCTTTGGGGCTCCATGAAAATTTGTATCCAAAGGGATTAGTATTGGCTTCAGGTGCAGGCAGACCGCCACAAACAGAAACGAATTCATCAATCTTCCCTCCCCGCTTCTGCACGGAATGGATAATCTGCATGGCTGACATGTGGTCAATACCAGGATCCAGTCCCATTTCACACAGGAACAGCAGGTTTTTTTCGCGAACTTGTGCATCAAAGGATTTCATTTCCTCCGAAACATACGATGCGTTGACCATATGTTTGTCAGCTTTAAGACAATGCTTGGCTACAATGCCATGAAGTGCGTATGGCAAAAGTGATACAACCAGGTCCGATTCTGCTACTAACTGGCCCAGAGTATCCTCATTATTGACATCCAGCCCAGCTGATTTTCCTCTAGGGTGATTATCAATGGCTTGAGCAGCATTTTCTTCAATGATATCGGCTACAGTAAGAAAGAAATCTGTTTTCTTAAATAAGTAATCAATAATTGGCTGAGATACAAGCCCAGCCCCCAGAATAAGTACGTGTTTGCTCATCGAGTTCAGTTAGGCCTTTAAATATTTTTTCAACATTTCATAGTCAGGGGTCAATTTTCCAGCATGAGCAATCACAGCTCTTTTCACTGGGGGTGGAAGATTAAGGCTTTCAAAGGGCTTGGAGTAGTCACATACACCCATTGCATACACAAAAGGGATAAGTGCTTCACCAAAGGCTTCAGAGGCTTCACGGGGCAATTCTGTAGGCAAATTGTCCACTGCCATCACCACAGGTCCCTCACCTTCAAAACCCATTATTTTTTCACCTGTGTGAATATCATGAATATAGACTGGATCTGGACTCAGGGTGGAACCTGTATTGAATTGAATAGCTCCATCAATATCGCAGGTAATATCACCCACGACCATGAGGGTTTTATGGGACTCATAATGGGCTTTAATATCATCAAGTGTGACAAGTCTCGGATATGGGGTATCCCAGTAAATGCAATTTACCAGCATATTCATTTTTTTTAAGTATGGTTGAAATTTTGCCTGATATTTTTCAGGATGATCGAAGTAATCCTGAAGTTCAAATTCAGTTTTGGAATCAATGGGTTCAAACATGTCCTGTTCTTTAAAGACAACTTTGATGAGCTGTCCATGAAATGCATCCAAATCTGCGGCAAGCAGTTCCTCAGCACTCATTTCATGCACGGGTAGATTGGCCAGGATTTCCTGTGCACCACCAGAGACATTGCCATAACCGGTCACACCGATTACAAGTGCAGGTTTGTCTGCCATCCAGCGACTTATTTCTGATCCTAAAATTTGAAGTGAAAGGTTGATCTCTTCAAGATTGGCATAATCTTGAGCCTGCTTGATCTGAAGAAAAGGACTTGAAGTCCCCAATACCTTCAGACGTTGTCCATAGGCCCAGAGGGTATTCACCATCCCAGCTAATCCCGCATGACGACCAAAAAATACCAGTCGACGGTCGCTGTCATCTCGAATGAGTTCATAGTCCAGCAGGGTTGCACCAGTATCAAGGATGTGCTGCAGCATGGGCATGTTATAATCTTGCCCCTTTATAGTATGTGAGAAATAAAGATAGGCTTGGTTGCTACGAATATCTTTCACATCAATTTCTTTTACCGCCATAACCAGATTTGCATCTGCCAAATCCTGGGACATGGGGATATCTGATGTTAGAAATTCCTCATCCCGAAATATCCTCTGTTCAGAGGGCATTACTGTGATAGCAAGGTCAGGATGATCCTTGAGTAATTGTGAGATTTGCACAGGGGTGAGAGGTATTCGACCTTCCCCTGGTTTGTGCTCAGCTATGATTCCAATCTTAACAGCCATCAGCGCAATTTCCCTATCTTTATGAGTCCAAATGAAATGAAGCTCTGCAATATAGTTTAGGGTGCTTGCGACTCAAGGTTTATGCTGTAAAAAGTGGGGATTAGACTAAGAAATTAGGATCAATTTTATCAAAAATTTATTGCAGATTATCTCTCAATAAATATTTAAACTAAATCATTATTTATTAAATATTTACCGACATAAATGAAGACTGATTTGAGTTATCTGATCCAGCCGATGAGACTTTCACTCTGTCTGGGTGATTGTGTCAGATTAATTTCTGTCTTGGAAATCAAATCCGTCACGAAAATATCAAACTGTGGACTCCCCTCAGGGACCGGGCGAATGGTAGCCAGAAATTTGGAATCGCTGGTTAAAGCACCCTGTCTTGATTTAGAGCGATAAATCTCTCTGGTCTTTCTGGATTCAGGATTGTATAAGGCGTAGATCCGATTCCCATTCTGATCTTTATCTCTGAATGAAAAAAGTATTTCTCCAAGACTTGTCCATTGTTCCAGATAGACAAATTGATCCACAAAATGCTTGTCACTACTACCAGACTCCAGATTAAGAATTACGGATTTAACTGGTTCAGTGGTGTATCCCATATCATCAGTTTGTGGTATATTGCGATAAATCAATGCGTCGCCAGTGGGATTGATGAGAGGCCAGATATGAGACGATACCCCTTGATTGTCGCTAATTTTTATAATTTCCTCGCTACTGATCCGGTAGATATTCGAGGAGCCGTCATTAGATATCGAAGTCTGCTCAGGCATGGACATGTATACCGATTGATTATCCTTAAATACTGGCCATGCTCCCCCTCTTACTGTCATCACCTCAAGGTCATGGGCCTGCCATTTATTATCGAGCTTTTGAATGGGTCCTAAAATGTGTATCGTCTTCTGATTGCGGCCATTATCCACCACAAAGGTTATGTATTTCCCATCATAGCTAACTGAGGGAGTAAGAATGATTACATTTCCAGAGGCACAAGTGAAAATGACATTACTAGATGCTGCATCCCTCACATAAATCGCGTCCTTCCCATCTGATTCGTTGATATAGGCAATGGCACCCATTTCTGTCATCATACCATTCGCTTCTGGGGGAATGGCTTGCAGGGAAGCAAAACTCACCAGGATGAGAAGCAATAGATAGGTTCGTTTTTGGAGCGATCTAAATATGTCTATCAAAACTGAATTCCTTACCTGGGTTTCGGATGAACGCTAATGAGATTGACAACATACCTATCTCTGTGCCAACAACAAACCTTCTTTTTGATGAATCCATGACAGTCTCCTGTGTCCGCTCAGGTCAACTGTAGCAAAAGATGAAATTGGATATATCCCCAGGGGCAAGCCTTAGCCTACTTCCGTCGTATTCGCTTGTTAATATTTATTTTAACCCATTCATCTGTCATCTGCTCCAGGAGTTCAGGCTTGGACTCAGGATTGGGATATTTTCCACTGGCAATTCGTTGTCGACATGCTTCAAAGAGAACCACTGCCGTTGCCACTGATACATTTAAACTTTCAACCATGCCAAACATGGGGATGACTATGTTGGCATCGGCGAGTTTGGTCATTTCCGAAGATACCCCGCGATTTTCATTGCCCAGAATCACAGCCGAGGGTTGAGTCCAGTCAATATCATGGATGGAAACTGCATCTACGCTAAGATGGGTTGTATAAATTTTGAAACCCCTTTGCTTTAAATCTGTGGCCAATTTCTGTGGATCCCGATATTTATTTTGTTTGACCCATTTCCCCCCTCCTGCTGTCACCTTGGGGTGGAGTGCTGGGAAACTCTCTTTTGTATAGAGCAGTTGAACTTCATCAATCCCCACAGCATCGGCAGATCTGAAAATAGCGGCTACATTGTGGGGATCATGAATGTTTTCGAGAATGACGGTTAAGTCAAACTGACGGTTACTGACCACTCGTTTGATGGTATCCAGGCGTTTTGCAGTGATAGTCCCTACAATTTCTCCGGAAGGTGAGTTGGATTTCAATATGGGCGGCTTAAAATTTTACAGCAGTTCCAAAGGCCATGACCTCAGCAGTTCCCTGCATAATCATGGCAGTTGAAAAACGTACACCAACCACAGCATCAGCTCCCATTTCATTGGCCTTTTGGAGCATGCGTTCAATGGCTTGGTTGCGTGCATGAGCCATCATTTCCGTATATTCTGGAACTTCACCACCCACCAGGGTTCTCAGACCGGCAATAATATCTCTACCAATATTGCGAGCTCTGATGGTACTGCCCATTGCCACGCCGATATGTTTGGATATTTGCTTCCCCGCAACGGTCTCTGTTGTATACCATGCTACCATTTTTCTCTCCTGAATTTTTCAGTTTTACGCATCTCAATGCGCTGAATAATGACATAAATTAAGGTTGCCACAATCACGAGAATAAAACCTGTGACCAATAAGCGTTCAAAAGTTGAGATCATCTCTCCCTGCCATAAATCCAGGGCAATACTATACAAACCTATACTAGACCCGATGATCATGACGGCAACAATGATCCTGGGGAGAAAATTTGAATCAGATTGATCAGCTATGTTATTCTTCATCAGGTTCACCCAAGGCCTTTAGAAGTTTTAATGTATAAATACCGGAATCATGGCGATCTGCCCATGTGAATTGTATGGCATAGTGTCCTACCCAACGAAATGATTGCAGCTCATAGGTGTTTGCTGTTTTCAGCATGGGCAGGCCAAAGGTCTTATGTCCAAAGAGATCACTTTCACCTGAGCAATTTGCACAGGGACAGGCATCTCTGAGTTTGCGATAATCTATCAGTGCTTCATCCCCATCATCCCAGCGAATAGCAACCCCGACGGGAAGTTGGATCAGTTCTAGAATTTTCATGTTCTTAAATCCTTTCGGCGCAAATATAAGCGTTTCAAGCGGGACAGAAATAAATATCGATACGAGTCTGGAAACAGGACATTCCGGTTCTGAGACTTTTTAAGCCTGTTTCTCGCCGTGATAGTACAAAAAAAGCCTCGGATTGTTCCGAGGCTTTTTCTCAGATGTTTGAGTACTTATTCTGAATGTTTCTCAATATAGGCAGCTTCTCGTTTGCCTTCTTCCTCATCTACAAATTTGAAGAGGATAGCTCCAATGACAAACAACAATACAACAGATCCAATACCCCATCGAGACGCAATTTGACCAATGGCCATCTGCTGTTCTGGAGTATTTGCTAATGGACCGAGAGTTCCCTTAATGGTTAAACCCACCACACCGATGAGGAGGGGACCAAGGATTGCTGCAAATTTTCCCAACATGTTATAGAATCCGTAAAATTCGCCTTCCTGTCCCTTGGGAATCAGTCTGGAGTAGTAAGAACGACTCAAAGCCTGAATACCCCCCTGAACCAGTCCAATTGCGATGGCAAGGGCATAGAATTCGATTGGTTTGGTCATGAGGACACCATAAAAGGTGATAATAATGTATGCGAATATTGCCAGATATATGGATTTTCTAACACCCCATTTTTCACCAAGTCTTCCAAAAACTATGGCTGCTGGGAATCCCACGAATTGAGTAATTAGGAGAGCAATTATAAGGTCATTTGACTCAAAGCCAATTGACATGCCATAGTCTACAGCCATTCTGATAATGGTATCTACACCATCGATATAGAACCAGTAGGCTAACAAGAATATTGATACGGTCTGGAGGTGTCTGATTTTTTTCCAAGTGTCCAGATATTGTTTGAAGCCAGCCTTAACCGTGTCCATCACACCCAGGTTATTCTCAATCTTCTCTTCCTCCACCCAAAAGATGGTGAATAGGGTGAAAAGTCCCCACCAGATTGCCACGGACAGGAATGATATTCGTACTGCCTGAGCTGGTCCGTCAAGTCCAAAGGTATCAGGAAAAAGTGTCATGGCTACGTTCAAGGCAAACAATACTCCTCCTCCGAGATACCCCATGCCAAAACCCAGACCTGAAACTCTGTCAATATTTTTCTCAGAGGTAACACTGGGCAGGAGTGCATCATAAAATATGTTCGCACCAGAAAAGCCGATAATACCCATTACATACACGAAAATTGCCATTTGCCAATTCCCTTCCTGTACCAGGAAAAGTCCGGCGGTCATGAGGGCACCCAGATAGGCAAAAAAGATAAGGAATTTTTTCTTGGCGGAACCCTTGTCAGCAATGGCACCCAATATGGGAGCCATTAAGGCAACAATGAGACTGGCTATAGAGTTAGCGGCACCTAATTGGGCTGTACTGACATTTACATCTGCGCCTGCACTCCAATAACTTTTAAAAAATATTGGGAAAAATCCAGCCATGACTGTGGTGGCAAATGCTGAATTTGCCCAGTCATACATTGCCCAACCCCAGATACCTTTTCTGGTTTTATCCATGAGTTATCCTCCTGTGTACCAATACAGCTCTAGCTGTAATGGTTATCGGTTCTTTATACTACTGAGATGTTGAAGACTTCGGAATCAATATAGGCAACCACAGAAATATGCGAAGGGATTTCTTGCGATACAATTTCGTCTTGTAGCCAAAGATACCAACACCTGTTGAAAAGGCCATTTAGGCAACACTGATTGACCACTCCAAAAATGAGAGAGCCATGAGCCATGCTTTCGTCCGAAATGTCTTAGAAACTATACTTTCGCCTCTACTTTTTTTCCAAATCCAGAGTCAATTTTTATAAAATAGAGCGCGACAAAACTGGGGATGGTACACAGGATGACATAAATAAAGAAATGCTGGTAGCCTAAAAATTCCTGGATATATCCGCTAATCATACCTGGAATCATCATACCCAGAGCCATAAAGCCCGTTGTCAGGGCGAAGTGCGCTGTCTCGTGCTTTCCCTGACCTGCCACATACAGCATGTACAACATGTATCCAGTAAACCCGAATCCATAGCCAAACTGTTCGATGGCTATCATGGAATTAATCAGATACAGGTTGGACGGCATAGTGTAGGACATGAAGATATAGACTGTGTTAGGGACATTAATTGCCAACGCCATCCACCAGATCCATTTTTTCAGACCATGACGAGATGCCAGAATGCCACCACTAATTCCACCAATGACCAGGGCCAACAGGCCAACCGTGCCATAGGCAAAACTTTTTTCGGTGAGTGAAAGCGCCAACCCACCATTCTCCCTGGCATCCAGGAGGAAGGGTGAAGCCATTTTGGTCAGCTGAGCTTCAGAGAAGCGATAGAGCAACATGAAGGATACTGAGGCCACGATACCTTCCTTTTTGAAGAAGGAGGTGAATATCTCTATATAGGAATCTTTTTCATTAGCAGGGTCTTTTTGAATATCCCGGGCAGGTCGTGGCAACATGTATTTGTGGTAAAGGGCAAAGATGACAAATAGTCCACCGAGGAAACCTATGGATACGGACCAACCAAAGGGCACATTCCCAGCTTTTGCTTCAAATCTTGCTTCAGCTGTTTCGGTTAAATTTCCAATGACTTTGAGGGTTTGTTTCTGTGGAACATTCCAGTTTGTCGCGTCGAATTCCAAAATACCAGAAGTCACCAGGCTAATGTCCTGGCTTCCCTTCTTCTGTCCAAAACTCATAATCACATCTTCCACAGGTGGCGCGGAGAGGATAAAGAAGATGTTGGTGGAGTCGAGAGATCCACCAGGAAGTGGAACATTGATAACCTCAGGATAGATAAGAATTCTGGATTCACCATCATTGTCCGCAGGGATAATGATATCTGCCTCCGTGATCACCTCAGTGATTTCACTTGATGGTACTGAATGGATATCCACTTTAACAGTTTCAAGGCCAGTGTTGTCAATGATCAGACCTGTGATTATTCCCAGGAGTCCCAATCCAGCGATCATGGCCAGACGGTAGAAAGTTGAACGAATACCGGTGAAAAAAGCCTGGTCGTGCTCATTCAAGCCCAGGATATAAAATCCATCTGCTGCAATATCATGGGTTGCTGATGAAATTGCCATGCCCCAGAGAAAAAATATGGTCATGGGGAACCACCAGGGTAGGTGTAGTGAGAGAGAAACGGCAAAGAACATGACGGCGAGAACCAGTTGCATCCAGAATATCCAGTTGCGCTTGGTGGAATACATGTCCAAAAAAGGACTCCACAAAGGTTTAATCACCCAGGGTAAATAGAGCAGGCCGGTCCATAAAGCCAAAGTGGAGTTTGGGACACCCAGTGTTTTATACATATCACTGGCCACAAACATGACGATGATATATGGAATTCCTTCAGCAAAATAAAGGGATGGGATCCAGGTCCAGGGTGAACGAGCTTTTGTAGTCTTGTCAGTATTCATTGGGATGTCCTTCACTTTGTGATCATCTCAGACAGTATATAATGTTTAAATTCAGTAAATCAGGTATTTGGATTGAATGGCTTCGAATGCGATCAATTCGTTTTGATAACTAGCAATGATTTCCTGGGCGGTCTTTCCAGCATCCACCATCTCACGCAATCCCGATCCTCCCCATAAACGATCAGGTCCACGGGTGGATCTCCATCCAAATGCTTCGGGATAATTCTTTTTGGTTATAACCAGGAGGTGTATCAGGAAATCCACTGCTTTGAATTTATCTGGATCGGTGACAACAATATTGACCCCATTGACAACTTCGCCCTCAAAGAGCGGGTTCATAGAGACGCCGGGCATATCTACTGGTGTGTAGGAAACAGGTTCAACTGTGAAACCCTCCAACCCCGTGGCCAAAAGTTCTCGGGCCAGTAGTTTTCCATCCATGTAGGGCGCTCCGATATATTCGAAGGGAAACTCAGTCCCGCGACCCTCATTAATTCTGACACCTTCAAGTAGACAAAGACCGGGATATGTCAAGGTTTCATTGGTGTTTCGCATATTGGGTGAGGGTGGCAACCAAGTGAGGTCAGTTTGAGACCAGTACACATCTCCTGGCCACCCCTCACATTCCACGACGTGGAGCTCCAATGATTCCAGGCCAGATATCATCTTCTCACCAACAATCATGCGGGCCAGCTCTCCCATGGACAAGCCATAACGAATGGGAATTTTGTAGCGTCCCACAAAACTTTCAAAACCTTCATCGAGAACATTGCCATTTATACGACGCCCAATTGGGTTCGGACGATCCAGTATCATTACTGGAATATCGTATTTTGCACCAGCCTCAAGGACATATCCCATGGTTGAGATATAGGTATAGAAGCGAGTACCCACATCTTGAATATCAAAAATCAGAACATCAATGCCCTTCAACATTTCTGGATTCGGTTCACGTTGAGCACCGTACAGACTGTGTATCGGCACCCCCGTGTTTGAATCTACACCACCTGGAATGTCATCACCGCCTTGCTCTTTCCCCCTAAATCCATGCTCCGGAGCGAAAATTGCCTTGATGGTGATGTCACTATTGGCATGTAACAAATCAACGAGATGGGCACCCTTTTTATTCACAGCTGTATGATTGGTAACCACACCTACATGCTTCTCGAGGAGAGGTTCAAAACCCATCTTTTCCATGACATCCAGTCCTGTGTGGACTACAATTTTCTCTTGTGGGATATCTTTTTTTTCCATTTGCTGCTCTTCATGCGGTCCGGGGATATCTACTCCTGGACCCCCTTTAGGTGAAGATGCGCAGGACCACAGTCCCAGAAGGACAATTCCCAGTAGTATGGGTTTGGAATATGATTTCATTTTAGCTCCTATTTCAAGTAGGTAACACGTTGTGTATAAAACTGGGTTCCATTTTCAACCTTAAGGATATACACACCTGAGCTGGCATTTGAAGTGTTAAGACCAGCTAATATAATATGATTTGACCCGGCATGAACCTTTTGCTCAACGCGTCTGACCAATTGCCCCTTCAAAGTATAAAGGCTTAGGGTCAGGGCAGTCGCTTCAGGGATGTGTACATCAATTGCAAAGGACCCGTTAAATGGGTTGGGATAGGCCTGTGAAACTTGAAAGTGAACAGGGTACTGGGTAGGGACATCCACATGGACGGAAATCTCCAGGTAATCCAGAATTGCAGACATCACATCGGTACGAGCGCTTTCAGGATAAATGGTCTCAAATCCAAAGCCAAGATACACAATTCCACCTAAAGCTGAACTTCCACCAAAACTCCCAATGTATTGAATGCCAGCGCCTCCCAGACTTTGATAATCAGATCCATCATAGTGAAGGTTGCTCAGCGATCCAGCATATGGCTTAATGCCATCTGGATAGTCAACATCATAGGTCCCATGCAATCCGTTATCAAAGGTAACTCCTGTCATCCCTGAAAAAATGCCCTCGGATTGACCTGAAATCGCATAGGATTGGGCATCATCAGTAATGTGATCGGCTTTGAAATAATTATGATAAAAGCTTATATCACTTTCACTGCCATTTGCTTGAAGATCCCAGCCAATCTCAGAACCAGAAATAAATAATCGACCACCCTGTTCAAGATAATCTTTGATACGAGTCTGTTCTGTTGGTGAGAATGATACTGTCTGTGTGGCTTCTTCCCCACTTATCCAATCCACAATGGCATACGCCGACAGATCAATGGCATTGACTTCTACCGCATCATTACTAGCTGCGTCAAATGCTCGACCGCTGGCTTGAATTGCAGAACCATGTTGGATGATATAGTCAAAATTGTTTACAGTGCCTGATGTTCGCTCAAAACCCTGAACGATAAGCACATTTGATTCGTGTTGTATATCGACTGTGGTGGCAAGTACTTCAGAGAGCTCACTGCTTCCATAACTATTTGAATTTCTCACCCTCAGATAGACAACCTGTCCTTCCCAGAGATTGGAGACCAGGATATCCTGTGTTTCTGAACTGTCCACCAGGGTATACTCCTCACCATCTGCACTGGCAAACACTTCATACTTATCGGTAAAAAGTGATTGTGCACAATGCACGGCAACGGTGCCATTCCCCAGATTCCTGACTGTGAAATACCTGGAGGTTTGGGGTGGTGCTGTGGCACCAAATATATTGCTGAGCCCGCCCCATATTTCAGGACGCTCTCCATCATACCCCAGCGCCCAGATACCAATTCCCTTGATCTCCTGATCAACTGCATATTGATACTTTGTGGCCAGACTGAGGGAATCATCATACCAGACCTGATGTTGTTGTCCATTATTGTAATTGTACCAGGCTGCTGCTACGCCACTGTGATACTGTTTTCCATAGGCTTGGGCACTGGCCTCGGCAGCAGGATACAAAATCGATGAGCCGGTAGTATTTTCAACCACAGGTGCATTGATAACAGTGCTGGTTACCTGCCAATCTCTACCGTACCAGGGAAGCCCCAGAATGAGTTGTGAACCATCATCCCCTGTCTTTGTCAGATAGTCCTCAATCGTACGACTGATATACCAGCTTGACAGGCCACTATTTAGTGGTGAATTAGGACCTGCATGGGAACTACCGGACCAATAGTACCCATAAGCCATGATCATGAGACCATCACAATTATCAGATAGATAGTTATAGTCATAGGCATTGGACCAATCCACAGAGGGCATGGCAATGCTTACTTCAGATCCGGGAATCTGATCATGGAAAGCCTGGGTGAGATCATGAATAAAGGTGTTGAAATTGGTAGTAGCGCTTGAGGGCACAAATTCAAAATCTATATTTACCCCATCAGCATTGCCCTGTATCACCCTTGATATGAGATTGTCAATGGCAGTCTGGCGATAGGCAGGATTGCCAAGCAGGGTTCCAATACCTGCATTATCAAAATTGGTTACAGTGACAATAACCTTTACACCATGACTATGGGCCAGATCAACAAGACCATTTACGGGCCAGCCGTGGGCATTGGTAATTTCGCCATCATTTCCCATGTTCAATCCAAACCAGGCGACATGACTTAGAATATCATAGACATAGTTTTCCCAGGCGGTGCCGTTCCAATAGGGATGGTATCCAAAAACAACATGGCTGGGATCCCGTAATGCATTGCGGGGTATCAGATCTCGGGGATATCCTGTAAATCCACCTTCCTGATCGATGTCAACATTACCAAATTGAGCAACATGAGCAGCGTGGGTTTTTTCCAGCATATCCTGACTATAGAGGAATGAACTCAGGATAATAAGAACCCCGATAGCACGACGTAAATTGCTTAAGATAAGGTCACCTCAGGAATGGGTTAATTGTATAAAAGGTATGCTTTGCGCATTTCTGCAAATTTGTTTAGGTCTTCCAGCCAGCCTACCTCCATCTCCAATGGATCTTTACCGGCCTGAATGTCTTCTTTGATTTGATCATCACCCATGACCTTGTTGAACATACTCCAGCGGCCTTCATTGGCGAAGAGATCAACCTCAGGATATAACTCCTGATGAACGGCCATAATTTGCAACCCAACCAAATAGGGTTTGTAAAGTTCACGATCACTGACATAAAGTTGGACCCCACCGCAAACCTGGCCTTTAAAGCGGCCATAATAGGGTTTCACAAAGGTCGGGCGAAAGATGATGCCCCCCCCAACCCTTGCTTTCAACGCCTCAGCAAATTCGTGGGGGTTAGTTATCCAGGGTCCACCTGCAAATTCAAAGGGGATGGTTACTCCCACTCCTTCAGATAGAACATGTAATTCGCCATAAGTACCGGTTGAAATCATGGGAAGAATAGTGGATGCATCTGGCACATGGGGGGAGGTTGGAACCCATGGCAGACCAGTTTCTTCAAACCACATGTCCCGGGTCCAGCCTTCCATTTTGACGACTTCAAGATCACAATTGATCCCAAACTCGGTATTGAAGAGCAAGGCCAGCTCACCAGTAGTCATTCCATGACGATATGGGATCGGATATCGACCGACACCACTTGCAAATTTTGGTCTGAGAATGTTGCCTTCCATCTGCATCCCGTTAATAGGATTTGGGCGATCCAGAATGATGACTTTTTTTCCTTTGGCTGCAGCGGCCTTCATGATATAAGACATTGAATAGACAAAGGTATAGGATCGGATACCAATATCTTGAATATCGAAAAGGATCACATCCAGATCGGCAACCATCTCGTTAATGGCCTCTTGCCCCTGCCGATAGGTGGTGACAGCTCTGATTCCGGAACTGGGTTCAATTTCTTCACCGATGAGATCTCCCCCATTTTCAGCACCGAACAATCCGTGTTCAGGTGACATAATGAGGACCAAATTGATATATTCAGGAAGCAGTTGTACACCATGAACCAGATTTCTATCCACACAGCTTTGATTTGCCAGAAGACCATATTTCAAATTATTGTCCCAGGCGCGACTTTCAATAAAGACTTCAAGACCGGATTTGACAATATCTGATGGCAGTTGGGGCTTGATTTGAACTGGCGGCATCTCAATCATATCATGTGGTGCTACGCTCACACAGGATTGAAGAATTAGCATCAATAAGATGCCTGCAATTGTGATTCGTCTTCTAAGAGAAATGTCTGGGTGTTGCATAAGTCATACTCCGGGTTGTTGATTTAAACTAGGTTAGTTAAAAGCATTTACCAACACAAAACAAGAAGTTCTTGTCTAATTGGGTGAATCCTTAAAAAAAGCTTAGAATCTGGAGGGTCTTCTTCCAGGGTAGAAACCGGGACCAACTATTTAAGTGAAGCCAGCCTTGATCCAGGATAATAATGTTTTAGAATATCTTTGTATCCGATGTGTTCCAGGGCCATTCCCAGGGCCCCCATCTGACACAAACCAACGCCATGCCCCCAACCGACCCCTCTTAAAACCACATGATCATCCTCCCCCAGGCTTTCTGCATTCTTAATAACAAAAGCCGACGAATAGAGAAATGAGTCACTAAACATTTGGCGAATACCATATTCTGATTTCACCATTTGTTCTACCAAACCGCCGTTTTCATCTGTACCGACGAGAAATAAGTATTTGATCCGGCTACTGGGTCCACGTTCCATGATGCGTATATCATCAATGCTGGACCAGATTAGCCCAGTATATTTTTCCAAATTTTTCAGGATATCAGCTTTGGTCATGACCTGTTCCCAACGATAATAACTCCCGGAAACATCTACCTTCCCCAGCATTCCAGCCAGATTGACATTTTCAAATCTCTTTGAAGAACAATATGCCTCATCGTAGGCGTAATGTTTTTCAAAGTCATCAACAGCATACCCAGGTTTTTGCCTGGGACCATCCCACAGAGGGATGAGGTAAGGCACCTTGCCTCCCTCCCAAACGGTATCATATGCTTCTACCATTCCCCCACAATTCTTCGAGTAGCGGGCATCAATGACTTTTTCGTCATAGACCAAAACTTCACCACGGGTTTCGATGGCAGCCTTGAGTGAGTGATTCGTCAAATAACTTGTACCCTGATAGCGTTGACAGCAATCGTCATTGCAGACATCATACCCATCGGAGAGATGTTTGGCTTCGGCTAGCGCCAACGACCAACAGCGGGCTACCACAGTTTGAGCTGCCAGAAGATCTGCTGGAGCTTCTGATCCCATTTCTGAAGTTGCCACGCAGGCCACATAAGCTTCAACATCAACAAAGTTGATCACTTTAAGCGAGCCATCCTGTACGGAAATTTCGAGTTTTCCTGGTAGCTCAACTTCAATCCTCTTTTCCCAATGGAAGCCGCGACCTGCCACCACAGATTTTATATGGAATCCATAGTTTGTTGATAGAGACACAACCTGATCAGGGCAGACGAGGGTGATTGTGGATTGGGTCGAAATTGTGGGAAAATTCTTGAGGGAAATACCATCATTCGCAACAAGCAGGGAAATACTTTGAGCAGCTATTAAATCTGGAACATTTGATTCGAGCTCAAGCTCGGGAGACCAGGATATGGTAATTTCCTGGATTTGATCTTCAGGTAGAACAATTCCTACACGGATTATCTCACTGTTCAATCCACTCGAGATAGGCATCGACGGCAGCTCCTAAGGCAGGGGCATGTCTCAATTCAGAATGAATGATTAAGTCATCCCTCAGACGGTTGGTTTTGGTCAGGTATTGTGACTTCACTTCAGCTGGTAAAGCTGAGGAATGAATCATACGACCTAATTTTTCATTCACGGGGTCAAGCAGGAGTGGTGTGAATTTCTTAAACTCCCAGATATCTCCCAGGCGTTGTCCTATAACAATCCGCTCAAATACTTCACCGACATGATCGTGTTCTATTTCCAGCGTTCTGTCAGCATCCCGGAGCAGAGTTTCTGGAGCTCCCAGGGCAAGGGTCTGGATGCGATGGAATAATAACTCAGACAAGGCCTGGGCAGTACTTCCAACGATCTCAAGAGCAGCTTCTTCGCCAGCAAGTGCACGATCATAGATTTGCCAGGGGAAAATCTCAGCTTTATCTAAATCTTCCACAGTTGTTTCTGTAAGTGCAGCATAGCGGGATTGAATCCCCTTTGCAGAGAGCAAATTCTCATAACTCTCTTCCTCATTTGCCATCATCTCCCAGGTTTTTGCAATCCAGGATTTGCATGCATCAAAGGCAACATTTTTACCATTTAACAACATGGCATCTGCAATACCAGTGCCTACACCGAAATAGTAAGCCGATTTAACCCCGCGCATTCCACCATCATCTCCCCATTGTTCTCCGAGACCACAATAATCGGCATCACTACCGATAATCTGAATCGGATGGAGAGTGGAATAGCCCTCTTTTTTCAGGGTTTTCTCAAGTTTGTCCAGGAATTTTGGCATGCGTGGACCATTTGCCATGGCTGAAATGCCACGCCCATTTTTGGTTTTGAGACCTGGCAGGCCGATTCCCAGAACTATATCCTGGGTAACATTGTCTCCAAGAATGGTGCGAATGGCTTTCGAAAAACTATCGATAAATGCAGTTTCCTGAGCAGACTCAGCCTTGGTTTGCACAACACTTCCACTATTGTGCTCCTTTAGCTGGCGGGACAGGGCGATGGGCTTGAATTTAGGGCTGTATGAGTCTGAGGTGCTATAAGCCACTTCAATAAAGGGCTTCAATGCGACAAAACGCATGGGGTTAATCAGGATGTCAACTTTATGAACCAGGACTTTGGAAGCCCCGCCGTCAATTCCAATGAGCACAATTTCATCCATTTGCAACCTCGTTTATAATTTGACGTCTGTAAATAGCTTCACGACGCATTTCATCTTTAGCATTGTCATTCCGGTCAACAGTAGCACGATCAATATTGTGATCCGTGCCGCCACCGTGTCTGATCACTTTATAAATCGGATCCCATACGCGACCAATGCGATGATATTCACTCATCCGGGATACAAAATCGTAGTCCTCACCATAATTTCTAGCATAGGGCGATGTATTCATATCGAGGAAACCAATATCTCTGGCAGCCTCAATGTAGAATGATCGTGGTGCCCCTGCACCATTAATACGAAGTAAATTATTGCGACCATTTTCTTCAGTCCACTCTCCATGTGTGACCACTGGGATGGAATCCATCCGGGTGATTTCACCAGAAGCTGAATCTTTCTCCCAGACTTCATATGAACCAATAACCATGGCTATGGTATCGTCTGAAGCATAGACCTGAGTAACTTTTTCCACAGCATCTTCAATTAGCTGATCATCAGAATCTAATTGGACGTAAAATTTTCCTTTTGCTCGTCTTAAACCTGTATTCAGGCAAAGTCCGATATTATTAATATCCAAAACAACCAGATGAACAGCAGGTTTGTCTGAGGAGTATTTATTTCCACCAGGTTGATATTTCTGAACTGCAGGAATTGTTGGATCTGTTTCGCCACCATTCACGACTACTATGACTTCAATATCCTGCACCGTTTGTGCCAGAATTGATTCGATAGCTGACCCAATAAACTCAGGTCGATTGTTAACGGGAATAATAATACTGGCAGTTAATTCGTATTGTTTTTCAGCATACAGGACAGGTGAATAGTGGGCTCCCGGCGCAAGATAAGCATTTATTCTTTTAAGATGATCGGTAACAATCTGCTCAAGCTCTAACTGGGATTCTTTGCTGGCCAGGAGGTAGTCAAAAACATTTTGCTCCCCCACAGCTTTATTGATCCGATATGGAGAACCTGCATAACGATTGGCAATGTGAACCAATTCCCCCACCTCACTAAGACGCAATCGTAATTCATAGAAAAAATGCTGCTTGGTAGAATCAGCTAATGGGAGCACATCCCTCAATTTCTCAAGATTGAGTACCCAGGCCTTTCCATAGTCTGTATTGTCGCGGACTCGACCAATATGGTGATCCAATAAATGTTCATCACTGAGCTGTCCATTGTCATCAACTTCATAGTCTGCGTAAATAAGTGACCAATCATCAGATGTTTCAGCGACGAGCTCATACAATTCAACTGCAGATTGTTTGAATTCAATTTTTTCACTGCGAGCATCTATGAGGAGCAGCGATTCGCCGGAAAAGCTAAGAAGTTTTTCACTTAATGACTTGGATGTTAAATCTGCTGAGTTCACGATATCAATTCTAGAGTCGGGAAAAGTTTTCCCGTAGTCGACGAGTTCGTGGGTTTGCTCTCCACTAATCACTAATATATTCACGCTAAACTCCTTTTGCATTCTTGGACAGAAGGCATAATAAAAAGACCATCAAAATCAGGCATTTCTAAACCTTGATGCAGGCATGGAGTTAAGAAATATTTCAGCAAATTCAACCATTTTTTATGGTAGAACCGTGGAATTAGTAAAATATCTGAACAAACAGGTTAATTATTCTGAGAATATAATTTATTTTCAGAATAACTTGATCGAATTCATTGTTTCCACAGGAATTAAATGAAGAAGTCACGCATTTGAATCATGCAGCTAAACAGCCAATATTCGACTGTCAATATATCTAATAAAGGCGTCTCACTCGCGGTGAAATCGCACAGCAAATCTCGTAGGGTATGGTATCTAGTATTTTGGAAATGGCATTGACCTGAACTTTTGGATTCTCTCCGCCCATGACGACAAACATTTCACCTGTTTGTGGTTCATCTTGACCGAGGTCAATTATAATATGATCCATGGTGACTGTACCAATCACAGGATAGCTCTTTTCTTTGTAGGAGACCACTCCCCTGTTGGACAATGCCCTGGTGTAGCCGTCTGCATATCCAATACGGAGGGTACCTATATTTGTATCTACTGAAGATTGCCATTTTTCGGCATAGCTCACTGATTCACCAGCCCTAATACGAGCCACACGAATAAGGGGAGCCTTGACTGTCATGGCAGGTTTGAGGTAAGCCTGGTGATCTCCCTTGGGTGAGGTATCATAACCATAAAGACCGATACCAAGACGCAGCGCGTCAAATGGTTCCTGTCCATCGTGTAAGCTACCTGCACTATTGGCAATGTGAATCATCCCTGTAAATCCATTGCCATGCAATTTTTCAACCAGTTTCTTGAAATCACTGTTTTGCCGGTCATAAACCAATTCTGAGGCTGTATCTGACGACGAGAAATGGCTATACACGCCTTCTATCTGCAAATTGGACCCAGCATCCCCAAAAAGGTCTAAAACTTCCTCGAAAGTGAGACCTAGCCGGTTCATGCCAGTATTAACATTCAGGTGAACCCTGATACTACCCATGGAACTATTAGACAATGCCCTGGCATCATCCATTGATCCCACGCTAAGGATTGCATTCTCTGGTACAGACGCAAGCTCCGTTGGAAATACTCTACTGAAAATTAAAATGGATATTTCATGAAATTCTGCAGCCAGTTCCTGAGCTTCTTCCAGTGTGGCAACGGCAAAAGTATTAACACCCCGGGTGGCATGCAGATGATGTGCGATTGCCAACGCTCCATGCCCATAAGCATTCGCCTTCACGACAGGGATGACATGTCCTGGAATTGCTCTTTTTTGGAAATAGCTAAAATTTTTAGTGATGGCATCAAGAGATACTTGACAGATGGCTTCCATGAGTTCATTCTCCCAATCAAAAAAGGGCGTGAATTAACACGCCCTTTTTCTAATTGATGTATAGCAAAGAGTTCTAGTTGACGGAGTCTTTCAAACCTTTACCAGCTTTAAAACGAGGAACGTTCATTGCAGGAACATTGATCGGTTCACCTGTACGAGGGTTACGAGCAACTCTGGCTGCACGAGCTGATACATCGAAAGTACCGAAGCCAACTAAAGCAATTTTGTTACCGGCTTTTAGTGAATCTGTAACAGCGCCTGTAAATGCACCAAGTGCTTTTTCAGCCTGTACTTTAGAGATTCCTGAGTCATCGGCAATCTTTGCAATCAATTCTGCTTTGTTCATAGTGTGTCCTCCTTGTTTTTTGTATTAATAAATATTATCGGTTCTGTTGACTTGAGCATGTCCTGCACGGAATCGCTCAAGTGGGCGTAAACCCTTACCCACCTTAGGATAACGTCAAAAAGGTAAGGGGTCTTTTTTGAAAGTCAAGCAGTTATTCAACATTATTATTGAAACCATTTTTTAGGAGAAATAGCTTCATTTCGTCAAAACTGGAAAATATTTCTGTCGTACATCCCACGATCCAGGAGGACACTTTTTCCAGAGGCATACCCAGCACGAGGTAGACTGGCATCTTGTGCTCATAAGCCAGCGTCAACTCCCCGTGTGTCCCGCCTCCCTGGATTACATGCTCATCCCACAGACAGATCACTGCATCACATTTTTCCAGGAGTTGCTCCAAATCTCGATCAATTATTTTTTTTATAACAGGCCTAAAACGTTTAATATCAACACTTTTCCACTGTCTGAAATTGTTCTTTTCTTCTGCAGTTAGAAAGTCCTGCTCATGTTGAGAAGGATCAAACACATCGATGCTAAATTCACTATCGAGAAATTTGGTTATTTCGGCCCGCCACGCTTTTCCATCATCAGGAGCAGCTTCAATCGCCCCTGCCAGATAGATTTTCAACTATCGCCATCCAGGTGGAAAAACGTTGCTGCAAACCAGACAAGGAAGGCAGTCTCAATCAAACAGATGAGTAAGAATCCATAATCTATCATGCCATTAAGAAAGGCAATATCAAGACCGGCCATCCAATTGTAGGGAGGCAAGTAGAAGGCGATTTCAGGGTATTTCTCCATAGGCGCCCCCTTGGTAAGGAACAACCCGCTGATCATCATGATGGGTAGAAGCCCGATATAAAGCAGCTTACTCAAGCTATCAACATGCTGTGCAAGGAGACCAATAATCTTACTCAGAGCGACAATTTGAAGTGCTCCTAAGAGAATGAACACAATGCTCGCCTGGAAATTAATTGAAGCAAAAGACATCTCGGTCACAAAAGCCAGAATACCCCAAACCACTGCAAGATGCGTGAATCCTTTCACCAGACTAATCACTCCCTGGGCAATAAAAAATGAGGGTTGTCTATGAAAGCGACCCATCTCGTAGAGACTGGCCATACCATTACTTCTCTGAGTTTCCCAGTAAAACCTTGCTGTCGTTTCATATATCGTAATCAATAGCGTCAGCAGCAGTGAATCCAAAACCAGGGCTGGCATGACGATATCCATCTCTGCTTTTGATAAAAGTGATTTATATGGCAAAAAGAACATGAAAAAGAATATCAAGCCAGTGAGCACAGGCATGACACCCATGGTGGTAAATTGACGTTTATAAATGGTCAATTCTCGGTGCCAGAGGGCAGCAAATACGTTATTCATGCATGGCCTCCACCTTAATCATCCGTTTAAATATATCGGATAAGGCAGGCAAACGAGGAGTTGCCTCTACTACCCTCTCGTGAAAGAGAGCCGTAATCTTCTCTGGGGGAATATCTACTTCTGTAATGATTTCATAGTGATTTCCCTGAACTGTGTAGGAGACCACATGGGGTGACGCATCGAGAATGTTAAAATCCCTTTCATGGGTTTCTGATAAAATGAGATCGAGGATTCGATTTTCTCGTTCTGTCTCTTTTAATTCCTTCAGGGTCCCATCAGCAACCAGGCGTCCTTGATCCAGAATGGAGATTCTATCTGCAAGACGCTCAACCTGGTCGATATTGCTGGAGACCATCACAGTGGTAAATCTCAGTTTTTGTTCACGGAGAAAGGCTTCCATGAGTTCTTTACAGCCCTGATCCAGGGAAGCAGTGGGCTCATCCAGGAGCAGAATGGATGGGTTGTGCAGGACAGCCCGAATAAATTCCATTTTCCTGCGAGTACCGAAGCTCACTTCTCTGGGAAAGGCATGCAGGCTATTGGCAACTTCAAAACGTCGCACAAATCCAGAGATACGATTTATCAGATCTGCCTGAGCAATTCCATGCAACTTACCGTGCAGGGTCAGGTTCTCCATCAGGGTAAGCGATTGTTCAAAACGACTGTCCTGAGACATATAACCTATCTGATGACGGATTTGATTTTGTCTGGCACCCAGATTTAAGCCGTTGATATAACCCGAACCCAAAGTAGGTGAACATAGCGTGGCTATGACTCTTAACAGGGTTGATTTGCCTGAACCTGTAGTCCCAATCAGGGCGTGGATATGCCCTTTTTCAACACCCAGGGTTACATTATTTAAAGCTGCCTTATCATCATATTTCTTGATGATATTTCTCAGCGTGATTGAAACGGCCATATCAGCCTGTTCTCCCTAGAAAAACGTTCTAATTATCTATGACTTAGCTAGCCACTTTCTTGTCACCCTTAATGGTCCATACTGCCAACAGGACAATCATGAGCAATATTAACCAAATTGATGCATAACTATATGTTGGGCCACCATAGGTGATGAGGTCTGTAAAACGCCCAATTAATAAGGATATACGACCCATGACAGCAAAGCCAAATGAAGCACCAAAACTAATCATGAGGAAATAAATTCCAACTCGGGTCACTTTACCAAAAGCACCCTTATGCTCCTTGGAAAAATAGAAATACAACAACCCGGTAATCGTACCTACCAGGATGAGCAAATTATTGAAAACACTAACACCGGTTAGACTGAATAAAGGCATATCAACAAAGGATACAGCTGAGCCCTTAATCTGTCCCAGAACATTGGAATTCAAAAAAGCGTACGCTCTCAAACCAGCAGCCATACCGACTGTATATGCGATACCAAGACGGGCTAACCAGCTCAATTTTGAAGACACACTTAAAAGCATCATGATACCCAGGGCAAATGGCAGGATGTATATAAAATGAGGATCATGACCATGACCCTTGTCGATTCCACCAGCAGGAAAAACGCTGGGAAGTATGAAACCAAAGAGATTATATATCCCATACCAGGCTCTCATAAAAAAACCGGATATCTCGCCCTCAGGCGTAGGCCATAAGCGACCAAACAGATTTGGTTGGACCTGTGCCCAGAAGGCCATTGCCATCCAATAGCCTGCAGACACTCCGACAAACACGTGTTCAGATATCTTGTAAAAAGGATTATCCTTGTATAAATATGAAAAAATACCCAGGGTTAGAAAGACTGCAACCCAAGCACCAAAAATTTCAGAACCGTTCATTATTCAGCCTCCTAATATTTCTTGGAACGCCGACGTTCAACAAAGAACGAGATGTTTCCGAAAATGATAAATCCAACGATGACGAGGTGTGCAACAGACTGCGCATCCATTCCACTGGTACCGATACCCGCCTGACCAATAAGAGACTCATATTCTGCAGCTCCAGGCATTCCTCCAAGGATACCTACAATCTGTCCAGACTGGACATAGGGCATCACTTCGTTGACCTGAATGGAGGTAGTACCTGTACTCATGGTAACACCTGTAGGATCTGCAGCATATTGAACCCATTCAACCGTACCAGGATAACCTGCTGAAGCTGAGAAGAGATAGTCAAAATCAGCAACCTGATTCACATCCACCATCATGGGGATATCATCCAGGAAATTTCCATTGGCATCCACGGTAAACACTTTGCGTATATTGCTGACGAGCCCCTTGATAACGGCCTCAGCTCCAGGTCGATACCCCAGTAAAACATAATCTTCACCATAGACCTTGTTGTATTGCCTGTCAGCAACTTGCTCAAGGGCTTCCATAGCCATAAACTGACCATCAGGCCAGAGGCAGGTGATGTAAACCTTCACATCCCTGTCAAAGAGATGACGGAGCAGAGCAACTGCCATGGGGTGAATTTCCGGTTTTGTACTTGGTCCATATTCAAAGGAAATCAGAGCCTTATCCCCTGCTTCCAGCTCTTCCACGGCATTATAAACATCCTGGGATGAAGTGGTTGGCCGGATGGGCAACCCAAGTGGAAAAAACAGAGGTAGGATGACTACCAGAGCAATGACTAAAAAGATATAGCGTCTATCAAGACTACCGGCACGAACGATAAAATCTAAGAATTTTTCCATGATCATTCTCCGATATATGATTTTTCAATTCCCAGAATGTAGCGAATTGAGGTGGCAAAGATACCCAACCCAATTCCTATCATAATAGCACGAGCTCCTGCTACATTGGGATTGTTATAGATCCAGTCCTGAAGGACAGGCAAGTAGAAAATCGCCGGTTGGTCAACTGGCCAACCCATGATAAAGCCAGCGATTGTCACGATGAGAACTCCACCAATGACAGATGCCAGCGTATAGGTTCTATTCTTAAACCATGTATTCACACCGGCACTGAGGGCCAGCACGACAATATACAGGATGAACCAAGCAGAGATGTTGCCACCAATAGGGACACGACCAAGCATGATTATTATACCTGAGATCAGCAATAGTGTTGCTTCAAAATTTCGGATTTTGAAAGCTCGGTATGAGGCCGAGGCCACAAAGAAAGCCAGCAGCGCAAACATGGTGGCAGATAGTGGTGTAAAGATAAATCTGAACATCCAGTTAAACAGAGATCCCCGGGTGGAGATATGGGAACCCCATTCTGTGGCCCGCATATTTGCAGTTCCACCAGCGGCATTGATTTCCTTAACCACATTATCTGCTCCAGCTTTTGTGAAATAAGGTGTATCAATGATGTATGTATCCCCTTCAGGCATGGCGATAAGAATATTCTCAGCGCTCTTTTCATCGAGGTTGATCTCGCTGGCCAACACAGTGGCCACCTTGGCAGGATCATCATACTGACTGATCTCTACGTTATATGAGCCTAGAAGAATAAATCCAGCTGTGAAGGAGAATGTAAAGCCAGCTATGGCCAATGCCGCATAGGGCCAGCCTTTACTCTGCTTTACTACTTTAAGCGCCTGCATCTTTAGAAGATTCAAGGCACCCAAAAACATGGCAAAACTTGCCAGGATATCAAACCACTGGGTTGCATCATCATCCACAAATGATTTGATATTAGGTTCATCTACAAACCAGCCAAACAGAGTCAAGAACCCGATGGTCGCTGCTATGGCTATAGGTAATTGTCGTTTCATAAACATATTCAATCTCCTACTGAACCATGAGAATGTTTTTGATTACTGGAATTGATCGCTGATTTATGGCCCAGTCAACTTCATGATCTTCCCAACTGATGGTTTCTTTTCCGATTTCTGCGTAAAGGTCTACGCCACTCAATCCAGGGAACTTAAGCTTATATTCTTCCCGTTCTTCCTCACCCATCTGGTTCCACTTATTTTTACCCTCTTTCACAATTTCAAGTTGACGAAATTCATCATCTGCATCATAAAGTGATTGATTATTATCAGTGAAGGCCTGGTTCACGAGATCCATCCGATTGTCAACTGGCAGTTGAATCCAGAATAACGCACCCGTGGTGAAAGCAATCTTGTTTTTCTGTCGCTTACTCAATTCTGAATAGCTTAGATTTTTGTATTTATTGAGTATCCGTTCAGCACTTGGTTCTGATAAAGACCTGTTTACAGCCTTGTACCTTGCAACAGGATCTGCATTTTTCCAAAATTCAGATATGGATTCTTCAGCGCTCAGATTGGTCTTTTGTTTAAGATCTTTCCACTCATTACTGCGTTGCTGTTCAAAGATGTTCATGGAGAAAAACAAAACTGAAAGCAGGAGAACAGATGTGAAAAGAATTTTCAGATAGTCCTGCCCCTTTACGCCACCTATTAATTCAGGATCTTGGGACAAATAGGCGGAGGCAGCAAAAAATTCTTCACCAATAAGTGTATAATCACATGCAGTCACAAAGAAGGGAATCTGTGATGGCGAAGCAGTTCCAGCTATCTGGATAGCTCCAATGGAGTTACCCGTTTCAGCCAATAACAAAGATTCAGCATAAAATTTGCCCATGTACAGGCAGGCTGCTGGCTCCTCACGTAGCATAATTCCATTCACTCCAGCGGCATATGCGAATTGATCATCTGTAAGATAATGGACCATATCATCATGGAAGAGGTCTGGACGACCTTCAACGAGATATGATTCACGACAGGATTCACGAGCCGCCTTCATCACGATAGCACGAGATACAGGAACATTCAAGCTGGTTTCATAGCGGGCTGTCATCTTGGCTACATGACCAAGAACAACAACACCAGCTACCGTTTCCACTTGATCCATATCCATAATTCCAGGAACATAGAGCACCGGTTTTCCCATCTCGGTGGAACGCCCAACAGCTTCTTCCACGGCTTTAAGACCGGGAATAGTACGCAGGAAAATCTTCTCACCTCGTTTTGCCATGCGGGTTGAGTAGATCAACACGCCTCCGACAATAAGGACTGACCAAAACATGACACTACGTTCAGAGACAAAAAATGGATGTCCTGCAAACCAGTAAATCATGAATAGGACGAAGATGATGCCGGCAACAGACCAGAATTGTTTATCTTTCACTGTGCTTCTCCGTTTGTTTGATTTTATGTTCTTGTTCAAGTTGTTCAAGTCTTGAGATTAATAATTCGACATTGCTCGGTTCTTCAAACAACTCGGCAGCTTTATAATACCCATCGGCCTTGATAAATGCGCTGACTATGGGTCCAAAAAATATCATGCTATGACTGCCTAACAAAGCTAAAGGTTTAACCATCTCCAGTGCAAAAACCGCAGGGGTGATAAAACCTGTGTTGTATATACGTTTTGCTATGCGCTCAATAAAGGCCATGTCCTCTGCAGGCAAGCCACCTTCAGTCTCGATTTCCAATTCTTTAATCAATCTTGATCAAATTCCTCTCACAAGTCTCAGGTCTTCTAGCCAGCCTACGCAGGCTCTGGCAAAACCAGTTTTCAGGAGAGCAGAGCGAACCCAAACTGGTTTTTGAAACTTGTTTGATCTCGTATTCACTCGATTGAAAACAAGTTTCTGTTTATTCTTAATCAGTTTCGACCATCTCCAGGTTAGCACGCGGAATGACCATGACTTCATCATCATGGATTGCTTGTCCTCAAACCCTTCGAGAGCCTCAGGGAGACAAGCCCAATGTGTCTTGCTGAGGCTCTCGAAGCATGACACGCTCCCCTCCTGCTCAATTTTAATTTGATTAATCAGTTTCGACCATCTCCAGGTTAGCACGCGGTATGACCATGGCTTCATCATCATGGATTGCTTGTCCTCAAACCCTTCGAGAGCCTCAGGGAGACAAGCCCAATGTGTCTTGCTGAGGCTTTCGAAGCATGACACACTCCCCTCCTGCTCAATTTTAATTTGATTAATCAGTTTCGACCATCTCCAGGTTAGCACGCGGTATAACCATGACTTGATCATCAATATTTATCTCTGCGACACGAACCATGGTTTCAGATTCCATTTTCTGCAATTCTGGTGGTAAGGAAACCACAGTACCGATTCTTCCAAAATAGGGAGCACGTATAACACGTACCAGACTTCCAGCCTGTATACCTTCATTTATCTTAACAGCTTGAATATCACCCTTGATGTCTCCTGGATTAAGTGGAATCACTATTTCAGGACGGATAACGCCTGCTCGAATTTGAGTTGCACCATTGATAGATGTGAATTTACCGTCATGCTGTTTGAGCAGATCGAAGGTCCTTGAACCCATCCGGATTTTGCCATAGCCTTCTGTGAGTACCAGGGAGGTGACTAGATCCTCAGAACCAGTGATAGCAACACCCAGGGTATATCCCAGAATCTCTTCCAGATCAAAATAATTAAAACCACCAACCACGACTCCGGCAACCTTCATGCTAAGTGCCTTTTTATATGCAGCCAGACTGATAAATGAACCACCAACCAATACTTTTCCAGCATGCTCGGGTTTGATCATGTCAGCAGTAAGTTCATCCTCGCGACTTTCAGTCACTACAACGAGTTCTCCCCTGCTCTCACCACCTATTCCAAAAATCCCCTGGATAAAAACGGCTTCAGTCTCGATGACGACACCCTCTTCAGGAACAACTTCAGCCACAACGCCTCGTATGTATGCGTCTATTTCAACTGGGATGGGTGCATCCCGAAGGACAACCTGTCCCGTAATGGATGAAATCGATTCCAGGGTACAATCAATGGGTGACAACACATTGGATTTAAACAGGCCAAAGAATCCTTTGGTTTCTGCCATCATCTCGCCCTTGGTAAATTCAGAGCCAATGGGCTTCAGCATCACTGCTTCTACATCAGTGGGATCAATATTGAGCAGATTACCCACATTCACCATCTGGACACTGCCTGGCAGATGCGTGCGAGCAACGATATCATCTGGGGTGACAGACGCTCCAAGTTGAACTACTACCTCCCCCTTCAGGGGTAAAATTCTATCTTTTCTTACTTTGGTTTCGTGGAGGACTTTTAGTCCGGGAGTATATGAATGGGCCATGATCTATGCTCCTCCCAGTAATTCAGTGTCCGGATATTCATTGGTAGCTTTGGACCACTTATTCAAATTTTCAATTCTCTTGGACTTTTCATTGCTCAGCTCAAAGGGTCGTCCTCTGCCATCGAAAATAAGTCCTACCGTTCCGCCATAAATATTGGTTTCGTGAGATTCACCCTTGTCTTTTCCTATTGCCATGGATTTTGAAGGGGTCAACTTGGCACTAATCGCCTGGTAGGGTGCGGGGATAACAATAATTTCACCCTGCTTCAGCTCAACCACCTTTTTGCCTTCTCCAGGAAGATCAAATTCTGCAGTGAGAATTACTGAGCCAGGTTTTGGCTTCCCTACTGGAGCAATACAGGTACCCAGTCGGATCAAACAATCCTTCTCAAATACTTCTACGGCAGCCTTACGGGCATCTTCAGCCATTTCTGAATTTTCGATATTAGCCATGACACCCAATTGGGGCATCATAAAAATTGAATCAACTGCCAGTTGTGTTATTCCCTCTGGAACAAAGGCATCAATCATCATACGCATGGCTTGCTCTCTACGTGGAGCATGAGATAGAACACCGCCAGAACCAACCAGCAGATCCAACTCCATCATGTCGACCAGTGTTTCGCCAGAACCGGATTGATCAAAGGCATCCGAAATGGTTCGTTGTGATTGAACACCCTTCAGACTTACAGCAAAGGATTTGTGTTGTATAAAGGAAAGCCTTAAGGCCTCACGGGCGATGGCTTGTTCAATGATTAATTCTTCAAGCGATTGTGGGACAGTAGTAGGTCGAATCATCTTATTACCGATCCGATTGGTAAGCTCGCCTTCATCGATATCGATGGGCACCCAGCGCAACACGTTTTCAAGTGTGGCTTCAGCCAATACATTACACACTGAGTAGCTCATACCCAGATTGGCACTAACCGTACGATTGAATTGTTCCTGGAATACAGAAAAGATATCTGTAGTAGCACCACCAATATCAACACCAACAACCGAGATATTTTCCTTCTTGGCTACCATCTCAATCAAGGAACCAACAGCTCCAGGTGTAGGCATGATGGGTGCATCTGTCCATGTCATCAACTTCTTATAGCCCGGTGCCTGGGCCATGACATGTTCCATAAAGAGATCATGAATCTTGTCCCTGGCAGGTCCCAGGTTTTCTACTTCCAGGACAGGTCTAATATTTTCGATGATATCCAGATCAGTGATCTCACCCAGCGTCTTGGCGATACTATCCTGGGCTTTTTTGTTGCCGGCATAAATAACGGGTAACTTATAGTTCTGACCCAAACGTGGTTTGGGATTGGCTGCAGCCAGAATTTCAGCCAATTCTACAACGTGGGAAACCGTTCCGCCATCGATTCCGCCTGACAACAAGATCATATCCGGACGTAGCTGACGAATACGTTCAATTTTTTGGTGGGGCAGTCTACCGTCATTTGATGCCAGAACATCCATTACAATGGATCCAGCGCCCAGAGCAGCGCGTTCGGCACTCTCCCCGGTCATTGCCTTCACAACACCAGCTACCATCATTTGAAGTCCACCACCAGCAGATGAAGTGGATACATAAACATCCACACCCGTCTTGGCATCCTTCATGGGATGAATAATCTGATCCCCATCGAGTATCTTCAATCCCGAAAGCTCTTCAACTTCCATGATTGCGTTGAGTACACCCTTGGTGACGTCTTCAAAGGGGGCTTCCACTGTGGTAGGAGCCTCTCCCCTTGTTTTTAAACGATACCCCTGATCGGTCAATTCGATCAGGATAGCTTTGGTCGTGGTCGAGCCACAATCCGTTGCCAGAATAGTTTTAAGTTTGTTACCAGCCACTATTTCGGTCCTTTATTTTTTTCATCTCGCAGAGCATACGGAGACGCAGAGTGTATTATAATGTCTAAAAGCTTCGCTTACACCTAAATCGTTTCTCTGCGGCTTTGCGTTCTTCGCGAGAGTGTTTTGCTTTAATTCTCGCAAAGATTTATAATTTTGTCATCCCACTATTGTTTGAGACGGGGATCCAATGCATCTCGTAAACCCTCACCGACAAGATTATACACGGTCACCGTAATAAAAATTGCCAGACCTGGAAAGGTGGTCAACCACCAGCCAGTGGGCAGCGTATCCCTGGCACTGCTTAGCAATGATCCCCAGGTTGCCTGCTCCGGGGGTGCACCAAAACCAAGAAAACTGAGGCCAGATTCAATCAGGATCGCAGCTGCAACTCCAAAGGTTGCAGTAACCAGCACAGGTGTCAAAGTATTGGGCAAGACATGTCTGAAAATAGTACGAAAGTCTCTGTAGCCCAGTGCTTTAGCGGCTACCACATAATCCTCATTCTTAACTTTCAAAAATTCACCCCGAGTGAAACGAGCGACCCCCGTCCAACCAGTCAGTCCCAAAATAATCATGATATTTATAATGGACTGGGTCTCCATCACTGCAACAATGGTAATGATAAGAAACATTCGAGGAAAGGTAATCATTATTTCAATCATTCTTTGAATGACAATATCAATGAGACCACCATAGAAGCCTGCCAGAGCTCCCAGAATAACTCCAATAAATACGTATATGGCAACTGCGACGAAACCCACCAATAGACTCACCCGGGCACCATGAATCATCTGGGACAATACATCTCGACCTAATTCGTCAGTTCCAAATATATGGGCTCGACTGGGCGGCTGCAGTTTCACCTGAAGATTGTACTCAGTCGATGAGTAAGGGATCACTGGGTAAATAGCCCAGTCCCCTTCTCCATACTTATCTTCCAAAATCTTGAATTGTTGACTCTTAAATGCATCCTGCCAATTCAACCCCAACCACCTTACACCATATTCCCGAAAGACTGGAAAATAGGTGCTACCCTGGTATCGCATCACAATTGGTTTGTCATTTGCCAGAAAATCGGCAAAGATAAAGACAAAGAGGAGCACATAAATAATGTGAAGTGACAGGACGGCGAGTTTGTTCTTACGGAACTGGGAGCCGACGATCTGCGAATAGGTGCGAGCTGGTGCCATCTCTGACATTAGCGCTTCTCCTCAAAGGTGATCCGAGGATCTACTACGGCATAAAGCAAGTCTGAAAGCAATATTCCAAACAGAGTGAGCATGGCTGAGATGGTAGTCACTGCCATAATAATGGGGTAATCCCTTGAAAGCACAGCATTGAAACTGAGTTGCCCCATACCTGGAATTGAAAAAATTGATTCAATAATAATGGAACCTGAAATTGCCAGGGGTAAAAGATTGGCCAGCATGGTGATGATGGGAATCAAGGAGTTTCTCAATGCATGCTTATACGTCACGACACGTTCACTGAGACCCTTGGCCCGGGCAGTTCTGATATAATCCTGGCGGATCACTTCCAGCATGGATCCACGCATATAACGCGATAGTGCTGAAAATGAACCATAAGTCCAGATCAACAGGGGCAAAGCCACATGATGGGCCATATCAACCAGATAGTCCCAGGTACCCAATTCGCTGGCTCCCAAACTATGCAAGCCTGAAACAGGGAAAACGTTGAAGAAATCTCCACCCCCAAAAAAGACAATGGCCATAGTAGCCACCCAAAAGTTTGGTAGAGAATACAGAATAAACAGAATCACCGTCGTGATCTTATCCCCCGTTGAATACTGATGTGTTGCTGAGTAAATACCAAGAGGGATAGCAATTAGATAAGCAAGTATAAAAGAAGTAAATGTGAAAATCAGGGATACTGGCACACTCTCTTTGATGTGATCCCAAACTGGACGATTATCCTTTATGGAGGTCCCAAACTCAAGGGTCATCATATTGACCAGCCAACGTGGGTATTGAGCCTCAGTAAAAATCTTTTTAAATTTTTGGAAACCGGTGAATTGATAGGTGTCTTTTGCTGCACTGCGCACAACACCTGTAGAGTCAGTACCACCATACCACCAGTTCTGAATATATTCCAGTTGCTTATCCAGACTCATCTCAACACTGATACTTAACTTTTGTTTAATGGTCAGGATTTCAAGGACTACGGTCGTCTCATCCGCTGTGAGATCACCAGACTCCAAGAGACCAACCAAAAATGGAACGGCAACTTCATCTGCCTGCTTGAGAGGCTCTACAATATCATCATAAGCTCGCCCACTAAGTGCCTGTCCCTCAATGAGATACTTCTGGACTGACTCCCAGCTATCTTCGACGCGATAAATGACAAAATTGAGTAATAATGGCTTATCCAAACCATATATTTCTCGTGTCTGTTCTATCATCTGTTTGGCCAGATTCTGATCCGATGCCATTCCGGTCTGCTGATTACCCATTTTTATGGCTGTAGGATCCCCTGGAGCCAGCTTGATGATCAGAAAGGTGATGATGGATATTCCAAAGAGGGTAGGAAATATGAGGAGAATCCTTTTGAGGAAATAGCGCCACATCAGGAGGTTGCTCCTACGCTGGCAGTATTGCGCCACCAACTGTTCACTCTATACCCTGGACGAATTGGTAACCATTTTACACCATGAAATTCTTTTAAATAGGCGCCTGGATCACGCTGATAAAACATAAAGGTATAGGGCTGTTCTTCATGAAATATTTCTTGAAGTCGAAAATACATGTCATTTCGTTTTTCCTCATCCAGTTCATATCGTGCTTCCTCAATAAGGGAATCAGCTTCGGCATGGCTGAAGCCCATATAGTTTGATCCACGATCTCCAATATTGTCAGAATGCCAGATCTGGTAAGGATCCATTTCCAGCCCTCCAATCCACAATAATGAAACCACATCAAACTGCCGATCTCGGAGATTTTCGACATAAACTGACCACTCTAACTGCCTGATATTCACAACGATACCGACTTTCCGCAAGTCCTCTTTGAGCATTAAAGCCAGATATTTTGAACTGGTGGAGCCTGAGGACACTGAAAAAGTAAAATTGAATGGAACACCATCTTTATCTCGGATACCATCACCATCGTGGTCTATCCATCCCGCCTCTTCAATGAGCTCAACTGCCCGCTGGGGATCATATGGCCAACGCTGGATATTATGATTGTATTGTTTGCCATAAATGTAGAAAGGACCTATAGTTGGGATACCTAACCCATATGCTACATTCTCGTTATAGTTGTCCCGATCAATGAGCATGGTCATGGCCTGACGCACACGTTTATCTTTAAAATAGGGTCGGTCATTGTTCCAACCAACATAACTGTAAGCAGGAACCACATAGCTCACTTTTTGAAATTTATCTAGAAAATCAGGAGTGTTGGTCTGTGTAAAGTACTGAACTGCTCGCATTCTGGGTATGAAATCTAATTCGCCTGCTTTCAGGGCTGTCAAGCGCGCCGTTGCATCGCTGATGACTTTGACAATCACTTTGTCAAGATATGCCCCCTTCTCAGAAAATGCTTCTTCATAGGTCTCATCAGCGTTCCAATAATTGTTATTTCTAGCATATGAGATGTAGTCTCCAGTAATCCATTTATCAAATATCCATGGACCGGAGCCAATTATCGGTTCAGCATCATCACCCACAGGTCTTCCCTGTGGATGAACATTGAAGGCATCTGCAAACCCCTTGATGGCTGCCTCTTCCCGTGTTACAGAGGGATTAAGTAAATCCTCGACTGAATACCTGTCTAACAATCCTTCAGGATCCCAGACATGCTTTGGGATAATGTGAAATCCACCCAGGATTTCTTGATTTCGAAAGTGGGTTTCAGAACTGGTCACACTAAAAATAAAGTCACCTTCTGTCCGAGCACTGGTCACCTTTTGAAAGGAACTCCTGGTAGGGGCACTATCCACAAAAGGATTCAAAATGGCTTTAAGAGAAAACAAGACATCCCGTGCAGTAAGTTGCTCGCCATCATGCCAGTAGACATTGTTCCGAATTTTAAAAGTGAGTGTATAGCCATCCTCACTCACCGAGAAACTCTCGGCTAAAACCGGTTTATCATATCGCCAGGTGCGGAAGTCATAACCCAGCAGTGTCTCATAGATGTTATCCAGAATCCTGGTGGCAGCTGCTGATGTGGATGTGAATGTATTGAGATGTTCAGGGTGAGCTGATTCTGCAAAAACCAGTGTTCCTCCCTGTTGCGGATCTTCTCCAATTGGGCTGCTTTCAAAAATGGTTTCATCGCCTGTAAGATCTACTCGAATACCCCCTGCATTGCCCAACACATCATCTATCAGAACCTCTGCAGGTCTCAAACCCAGGTTAGCCAAAACTATAAACACCACCATTATCAAGAATTGAATAAGAAAAGACTTCTTCATCTATAGCCCGACAACAAGCGTCAAATACAAATAACTGAGTGGAGCTGCAAAGAGGATGGAATCGAGCCGATCCCATGCTCCCCCGTGTCCCGGTAGAAGATTGGACGAATCTTTAACACCCACATCTCGTTTTACCAGAGATTCAGCAAAATCACCGATTTGTCCTGCAACACCAGTTATAAGACCAAGTATGAGGGCATCTGTGTAATCCAGTCCCGGTAACCAACCCACACGTACAATGAGCAGTAGTGCTAAAAAGGAGCCAATCAGTCCAGCGATTGAACCTTCCCAGCTTTTGTTAGGACTTACTCGTGGGAAAATCTTATGTTTGCCAATGGCAGAACCAACAAAATAGGCCAAGGAGTCACAGGTCCAGACGCCTACAAAAACAGTCAAAACTGCATAACCACCAAGGTGCCCCCCCTGCCCCATAAACCCCAATTGTTGGAGCAAAATAAAATATGACATCGCCATGGCAATAAATGTTGCCGCAAAAAAGGTTGAGGCGACGTTTTCCATAACGTGGGCCTGCTTGCGAAACATTTCCCAGGTCAATAATATGAGAATCGAGACAATTAAAATAGGACCCAGATTTTCACCGCCACCTAGCAGTTGATCCCCCACCAGGGCCAGATAGATGAGATAGCCCACCCAGATGTTTGGCTCAGTACCATTTGGTCGCGACATTCGATAAGCCTCACCCAGAATGAGAATACCGGCAATGGTAAAAAATACCATAAAAACATCATGTGTATATAGCGTGAACCCTATAAGGGCAGGGATGCCAATTATGACGACAGGGGCGCGTTTTATTATATTATTAATCGACATATTAGAGCGCTGAAATTATTGGGCGCCCCCCCAAACACCAACATGTTTTCGGCAAGTGGTAATATTATCCGATGAGAACCTTAGACGTGAAGGTTTTATTTCTCATCTTCATCTTTTTCATAATCCTCAGGTCTATTCGATTTTTGTCCAGGATCTTGTTCATCTTCCTCAACCCTTGCATCAGACTGCTCTTCCTTTTGGGGTTCAATATTCTGACTGGGATCCTGGGTCAAAGCATTTAAGCGGTTCCTGGCGGTCTTGGAAAGTGGATCCTCAGGAAAATTGGCCACCATGTAACTGTAGGACTCAACAGCTGATGCCTTGTCGAATAAAAAGTAATCGTTTAACCAGGCATGGTTGAAACAGGATTCACCCCTGATTGTGCTTGAAATGGTGGAATCTTCTTTGATTGAATAGTAGCGCTTACTTGCCTCTGAATACTTGCCTGACTCAAACAGGACGGCGATGCGTCTAAATCGATCCTCATTTGGGTCTGATACCTGCGTGGTATCAGTTTTATTCATGATGGTATTGTAGTAGTGTGGATATTTTTCCTGGATATGATTCAGGGCAGATCGGCCCCCGTCCTTATCACCCTCAATGGATTCTAAGGCATAATACTGCATGTAGGCGCACTGCTGCTGCATTGATGTATCGGATGTACTATTCTCAAGATGCTTTAGTATTTCAAGTGTGGTATCCACCCGGGCTAAGTCGAAAAGCATATATTCAGCTAGTGAATATCGATTCTCACCAATCAATTTATATATCTGGATGGAGTCTTCTCCAGTCACTTCGACAGTATCTATGACGACTCTGTCTGGGGCTTCGAATTTCCGGGCAGCTGCTGCCTCTTCAGGGCTAGTCTGTCGCCCTCCCCGTGAACGTCCCCTTGAGTTACTACGATTATTCCTGGCATTTGAACTGTTGGCCTTCTTATCAATTTTCACGATGGGAGGAAGTCCCTGCAATTGTCTCTCTAAGTTGGTATTATCGAATTGAAGTTTTTCGTAGCGATCTATCTGCTGGTTTTTCAGAGTCGCCTTAGTCAGTAGGGGTGAACGTGGAGATTGCGTTTTCACATTGGCAAATGAAGCTTTCGCCTGGATATAATCCTGGCGTTTTGTCAGATACAATTCGCCCAGATAAAAACTGGCTTCAGCTGCCACCTCGGTCCTGTTATAGTCTTCAACAATGGCAGTAAATTTTGCTTCGGCCAGATCAACTTCATCCATGACGAGAAATAGTTTCCCCAGCTCCACCTCCAATTGCCCCCGGATTTCAACAAACTTATCACTCAAAAGCATATCTTGAATCATTTCAACTGCATCTTCATCACGATTCAAAGCTTTAAGCATACTAGTTTGTCGGATAATGGCTTCCACCTTAAGGGATTCTGAAGGTTTGTATTTGGAAACAGTTTGATAGGCCTTGAGGGCACCCTCATAATCCTTTTCATTTTCCCGCATTTTGCCAACCTGAAATTGAGCCTGGGCTTTCGTGAATCCATCTGGGGAACGATCAATGACCTGCTCCAAATAATGTTCAGCAACACCAAGACTATCCTGTTGCACTGCGATTTCACCCATGAGCAGCAAGGCATCTGCCTGGAGCCTACGCTCTGAGTCACTCCTCAACACTCGGGAGGCTTCATATCTGGCCATTTCCAGATCTCCAGTTTTCAGAAGACATTTGCCAATCCAAAGCGGGACTTCGCTGACATAGGGTGAATTTGAATAAAGGGAACCAAGATCTTCGAAATAGCGTTTTGCCTGCAGATAGTCACCTTTGAAATAGTAAGCCTTGGCAATAATGAATTGAGCATCATCCCGATATTTACTCTCAGGGTATCTTTGTAGCAGCTTTTTTGATTTCTCAATAGCTTTTGAATACAGATTTATTTCATCTCGGCTTACTATTTCAGTCTGGTTTTCACGGGTAAGTTTCTGTGCCTCAGCGAAGTACTCTTCTGCATTGTAGAATGTGTTGTAATAAGCGCAGGATTGCATGCCTATAAACATGAGCAAAACGATGGGCTTAAAATATTTCAGGAAATCATTTGAGCTGAGCATGAAACTCCTCATAAAATTTTGGCATGGCAGAACCGGCATCATCACGGACACTCATATCAGCCTTGGAACTAAAGGGTGTCGGTTCTGGGTTAATTTCAATTACATAAGCACCTTGGATTTGAGCCTCAAAGGGTAATCGTGCAGCTGGGTAAATCTGAGCAGAAGTTCCAATACTAAACATCAGATCACAATTCTGAACCGCTTCGAATGCTTGATTGATTGTCTCCCTGGGTAAAGATTCACCAAACCAAACCACATCGGGTCTGACCTTTCCACCACAGTCACATTGATGTAATGCTCTCATATCCTTTGCTGTCAAATCAATACTTTTTCCACAGCTATTACATTTATGACGATGGATATTCCCATGCAACTCATAAATGGTCTGATTCCCTGCACGTTCATGGAGACCGTCAACATTCTGAGTTATTACAACAGAATGTCTGAATAGTTTCTGAAAATCGCTAATACTGGTGTGGGCAGCATTGGGCTGAGCTTGCAGGATTGTCTCTCTTCTATCTGCATACCAGTTTAATACCAGCTCAGGATCCTCTTTAAATCCAGCCTGGCTGGCCAATTTCATCGGGTCATATTTCGACCAATGACCATCAGGATCTCGAAAGGTGGAAATTCCACTTTCTGCGGAGATGCCTGCCCCTGTGAAAAAGACGACATGACTATCTCTATTGAAACGATCTATTGGAATAGTGTTCCCACTCATGGCATTGAATATAGAATTCATTGTGCCCATTCAAAACTCCCCTCCTTCCATATGGACCAAACTCAAAAATATTTTTTATTGTGACAATATTTATCTTGATATCAAATAATTTGATGTTTATTTATTGCTATGAGCACACATTACCAAGGCAACCCTCGCGAAAAACTTGTTCTGGATACATTTATTAAATTTTCCAGAGCCAATAACACATTAAATCAATTCATGCGCCACAATGTGGAGCAACAGGGACTTACTATCTCACAGTTCGGTGTCTTAGAGGTGTTAAAACACATTGGTCCCCTCTCTGTTAAAGAGATTGGTCAAAAATTATTAATGACCACCTCAAACCTGGTCACTGTCATCGACAATCTGGTGAAGCAGGAGCTGGTTAAGCGTGTACCCTGTGATCACGATCGACGCTCCATCATTATTCACCTCACACAAAAAGGTTCAGGGTTCATTGAACCTGTTTTTAGAAACCATCTTGATGAATTGCTTAACTGCTTTTCAGTCATAGATGATCAACAACTAATAACCCTCGGTTCACTATCAAAAGAGCTGGGGTTAAAACAAAAGGAAAAACATAATGAAAAATCTTAAATCAATTGGTCGTTACCTGTTTACCGTTCCATTTGCTCTCTTTGGTCTCATGCACCTGATGATGGCCAATGACATGGCTGGCCTGGTTCCCAGTTGGCTTCCTGGAGGCGTTTTCTGGGTATACGTTACAGGTCTGGCACTTATCGCTGCAGGCGTGAGCTTTGTGATCCAAAAGCATACATATCTGGCTGGTTTATTAACCGCCGCTTTGATGCTGGTCTTCGTTTTTACCATCCATTTGCCAGCCATGATCGGTGGCGATATGATGGCCATGAGTGGACTGCTTAAAGATCTTGGATTAGCAGGTGGTGCTTTGATGTTAGCATCAAATTACCAACAGGATTAATACGGGTCGCTTATAAATGATTGATGTCATTCCATTCCAGTCGTTGGGTATTGCCAAGCATGGTTGGTTAACTGCCAGGCACCATTTCAGTTTTGCCAGGTATTATGATCCAGCTCGTCAGGGTTATCCTCCGCTACTGGTCTGGAATGATGATGAAATTCAGGCTGGAACCGGCTTCGATATGCACCCCCATGATAACATGGAAATTATCACCTATGTCCGTCAGGGTGCCATCACCCATCGAGATAACATGGGTAATGAGGGTCGCACAGAAGCAGGCGATGTCCAGGTCATGTCCGCAGGCACCGGTGTCTACCATAGTGAGCACAATGAAGAATCCGAAGACACAATATTGTTCCAGATTTGGATTCATACGGCACAAAGAGATGTATCTCCTCGTTGGGAAGCCAGATCCTTTCCCAAAAAAACCAGCAACACGCTTATTCCACTGGTGAGTGGCAGGGAAATCCATAAACCTCAGGATCCCCTCCATATATATCAGGACGCCGCCATCTTTGCCGGCGTCATCAGCAGAGGTCATTCATTCACTCAGATAATTGATCCTGGGCGTCACGCATACCTGGTCGTATCAGAAGGAAGCATTGATATCAACGGACACGAACTCAAACAACGTGACGGCGTCTATATCAAAGATGAGGATGAGATTGTCATCACTGCAAAATCTGATGCTGAGATCGTTCTGGCCGACCTACCTATACTGAGCTCATAGATCGTTTCCATAGAAGCTTCCAGTTCCACTCTCATCATTCAGATTATCTCCCTCTACCCCAAGTCTTTTCAAATGAATCCATTCAAGAAAGCAGGCAAAAAATGGAAATAGGTATTGATAGTTTTGCCGCCAGTAAACTCTCTGGAGACCCGTATCAGACTAGCCAGGCTGCCACTGCCTTATCTGATTTACTTGACAGGATAGAATTTGCTGATAAAGTTGGGCTTGATGTGTTTGGTATCGGAGAACACTATCGCAAAGAGTTTCTTGATTCAGCCAATATTGCCATCCTGTCCGCTGCCGCAGCGCGTACTAAAAAGATTAGATTGACCAGTGCAGTGACCGTTTTAAGTGCAGCAGATCCTGTGAGATTATTTCAGAATTTTGCCACTCTGGATTTGATTTCGCAGGGACGAGCTGAAATAACTGCCGGCAGGGGTTCTTTCACGGATTCATTCCCACTCTTCGGTTTAAACCTCCAGGAGTATGATGCCCTCTTTTCAGAAAAATTAGATCTGCTGCTTAAAATCAGAGATAATGAACGTATCACCTGGTCAGGGAAGTATCGACCTGAGCTTAAAGACCAGGCCATCTATCCCAGACCGTTGCAGGAAAAGCTGCCAATCTGGTTGGGAGTTGGTGGAACCCCTGATTCCTTCAGGCGCGCAGGCTTATTAGGCCTACCGCTTATGGTGGCCGTCATTGGAGGCGAGACCCATCGTTTTCGCCCCCTCATCGATCTTTATCTACGTGCTGGTGAAAGCGCTGGACATCCGCCAGAACAACTGAAGGTGGGGTTACACTCTCTGGGGTATGTCGGTGAGTCCACACAGGAAGCACTTGACAAGTACTATCCCGGTTATGCTGAAACGTTTACCCGAATAGGAAAAGAACGCGGCTGGCCACCGGTGACACGTGAGCGCTTTGATGCTCAGACCGGGCCTACGGGAGCCCTGGTTATTGGGAACCCCAGGGATGTAGCAGAAAAAATAATGAGACACTCCGAAGCGCTTGGGGGTATTTCAAGATTTACTTTCCAAATGGACAATGCTGGGTTATCTCACACCGATCTTATGCGATCAATTGAGATAATCGGTGATCAAGTGCAGCCAATAGTCAATGCAGCAGGAAAAAGGACAATCGATGCAGAAGCGTAGTTATATTTTTTTTACCCTCATCATAAGTATGATGATCCTGGGAACAGGACCGATTAGCGCTCAGGTAAATACCGAGTCACTCCGAAAAACAACTCAGGAGCCTGGTTTCCATTTTAATCTGGGTGCCACGCTCAACCTCATGGATGGCAACCGCAATCTGTTCCAGACCCAGGTTAAAACCCGTCTTGACCAGGTCCAACCCTGGGGGCATCTGTTTTTGGTCTCCAATTATAAAATGAGCAGCAAAGATGAAACGGTCTTTGTGAACCAGGGTTTTGCCCATTTGAGGTTCATGAAGGAACTTACTCCTGGCTACTCTGCAGAAGTTTTTTCTCAACTGGAGTTTAATGAGTTTATCCGTTTAAAACAGAGAGCCCTGGTGGGTGCAGGTCTACGCTTCAAGCATTCAGGTTTGGCTGGAAATGACAACATCAGCAAAGCCCCCCTGTCCATGGCGTTCGGTCTGGGTCTTATGTTGGAACGAGAAAGTATCGATATCGGCTCTGATGCAACGGTAGGAGATCCGGTACACGGGGATCTGGCTGAATTGCTCCGTTCCAGCAACTATTTCGTGCTGGCTTATGCTCCCCATGAAAATGTGAATATTCAATCTACCACCTACTATCAGGTGGACACCCAAAGAATAAAGGACTACCGGCTCTTATCCCAAAGCCTGATTGAGGTGGGTTTGGGCAAACGGCTGGCACTCACTTCTGAATTAAATATCCGCTATGACAGCGAACCTCCAGGTGGAGTAAAGTCCAGGGATCTGGAGTACAATCAGGGGATGACCTACAAATTTAAATAACTGCCTACCCTTGGGACTTCGAAATTATCTATTTGGGTGATGGGCTGAAAAGCACAACGTGGTCAGAATAGCCAGTAGACCCAATTTTATGTATGTTTGATTTCCCCCAACATTTAATCCCCCCTCCTCAACTCATAAACTCAATAACTCCTATCTCCTAACTCCTAACTCCTAACTCCCAACTCTTAACTCCTAACTCCTAACTCCTATCTCCTAACCAAAACTACCCCACATGAATACTACGATGCATGATTTCCTGAGCCCTTTTCCAAATGTGTTCATCCATTTTCCTCAACCCATATTGAATAGCCATTGTCAGACCCGCCAGGAGCAGGTGAATGAAGGCAGATCCATCTGCACTACGTAATTCAATAGTCTGGCATTTGAAGGGTGAAATGTAGCGATCCTTGAGTCTGAGATTGATCACTGATGCCATATCCTCCCAATGACACCGCCCCAGATCGCATTATTATTGGTGATCCAAATATCCACCGAATAGGATATAAATCCTACCTGACGAGATTTAAATCAAGTAGACTAAACAGTTTCTGAGCCATGGCTAGACCTGTCCAGTCACCTTTTTTAGATTGTGATTAATCAAAGCACCTGTCGAAATACCAACGCCTACTGTAATAAATCCCACCAAATAGTTATGGAAAATGATTTGACCAAACCCATATAAAAAAGCGTAGATAAGAATGACACCAAGCACCCAGTTCAGAAAAGTGATACCGTAGCCACTGTCCTGGACCACATCAGGCTCGAGAGCCTTTATTGGTTTCCAGCCGATTCCTCCAGGTCGAATACGTCTGAAGAATATAGTGAGATGAGACACCTCGACGGGCTCAGTGAGAAAGGTTACAACTAACCATACAATGGTGGTACCAAACACAATCGGATAGAGTGTTATGGGTGATTCAAGACCGAAACCCCAACGGGCCACCGGGTAAATGATCAGGGGAGCAATCATGGCTGAGATCTCTGACCAGGCATTGATGCGCCACCAGAACCAACGAAGGATGAGGACAGCACCCAATCCCGCACTGGCGTTAATTATGAATTCCCATGCTCCAGAAACGGTGGTCAAAAAGTACCGGGTAATTAGTAATGATACCACGGTCATGAGAAAAATGGCAATTCTGGATACCTTGATGTAATGCTTCTCGTCTGCGTCTCTACGCATAAATCGTCGATAAAGATCATTTATCAAATAGGATGCTCCCCAGTTCAATTGAGAAGCGATGGTAGACATATAGGCAGCCAGAAATACAGCGATCAAGAGTCCCAGTAAACCTGGGGGTAAATAACGCATCATGAGTTTGGGATACATGACACCAGGGTCAATGGTATTTTCATATTTCTCGTACATCGCCTGGAATTCTGGTGCCGCATAGGCAGCATCACCAAGGACATTCACTTTGTCAGAATATGCCTGGACAACCTGTTGGTAGAGAGCGGGGTTCTCAGCTTCAATAAGCTCTGGGCTCTGGGCTCTCGGTAAAATCACCAGGGCGGCCAGGGCGACAATGATCCACGGCCAGGGGCGTAAAGTATAATGGGCAACGGTAAACCACAGAGTTGCTAGCTGACTGTTCTTCTCATCTTTGGTAGACATCATGCGTTGTGCCACGTAGCCGCCACCACCTGGGTCAGAACCAGGATACCAACTCGACCACCATTGCAATCCGATATGTGCGAAAAAGGCTCCAACGGATAGTGCAAATACCCCCCCAGTAACCCCCTTCGCGCTCATTGCACCAATTCGTGGAAAGAAATCCAGAACCTGAGGGGCCAACTTTTCTTGTAAGGCAACCACACCCCCGATTTCAGGGAGTTTTACGACGATCACTGCCAATACAATACAACCCACCATGGCAAACAGAAATTGGAAGCTGTCAGTTCTTGCTGTTCCCAGTAGACCCGAAGCAGAGGCATAGATAGCAATAATAAAAGCAGCTGCCATGACCAGCAAAAAGGGATCAAACTCGGGGATTGTGACCTTAAATATTTTTTCCATAGCCTTGTTCACCCAGCCCATGACGATGGCATTCATGAACAACCCTAAATAGATCGCTCTAAATCCACGCAAAACGGCGGCAGCTTTCCCTGAATAGCGCAATTCAACAAATTCAACATCTGTCATAATATCTGCCCGTCGCCAGAGCTTGGAGAAAAAGAAGACTGTCAGCATACCCCCAATGGCCATATTCCACCATAACCAGTTGCCGGCAATACCATTTCTGGCTACCAGTTCTGTAACAGCGAGAGGTGTATCTGCAGCAAAGGTAGTAGCAACCATGGCAGTCCCTGCGATATACCAGGGCATATTGCGGCCCGATAGAAAAAATTCATTGGTGCTTTCACCAGCTTTGCGGGTGTAATATGCCGCAATTCCAAAAATGATTAAGAAAAACAGCATAATGACAGTGAGATCGATAAAATGTAATGATTGCATGACTCTATCCTTTTGTGTTGGTCAATGTTACAGGGAGCTTTTTAATTGGATCATCCTATTGCTATCCAGCTAGCCTACGTCCGCTGTGAATCCTCATAGAGTGCTGCGGCACCGAGGAGAGCTATGTCTGGTGTCTGGTTGGGTATAACTAAGAATTTTTCCAGGATGTGCCCGAACTCAAATGTATTAATTTCTCTCATCATGGTTTCCTTGAAATATTCAAAAGCTTTGCTCACCGAACCACCCAAAAAGACAGCTTCTGGATCTAATGTGTATAGGAGAACCTTAATTGCCTTCCCTAACTCCACCCCATATTCTTTAAAAATATTAATTGCTTCAATATCACCATCCAAAGCACGCTTGTGAAGCTCTTTCCCAGATTTTCCCCATAGCTTTATAAAATATTGACCACTGCAATAATATTCATAGTTCTGATCTTTATATGGCAGCATTCCGTATTCGCCGGCTCCACAATTATTCCCAGAATACAATCTATGGTTTAAGATCAGCCCAGCCCCCATACCAGTACCTAGAGTAAGCCCAATCAGATTTTTGAAATTCTTGCCCTGGCCAAAATACTTGACGCCTGTGGCAAAGCAGTTTGCATCGTTGTTTATATATGTGGGAATGCCATAGCGGTCTTCCAGATTTTCCTTGAGATGAACTTTTTGCCAGGAAGGAATATTAGCCAATGAAAAAACGATGCCCTTCTCAGCATCAACCAGCCCAGGTACGCCAACCCCGATTCCTTTTGCGCCATCCTGGATTACATTATCAATGGCAGTATAAACATCATTTAACACATCTTGCTCTGATTGGTCAGCGCATATATTCATTAAGAACGAATCCTTGATTTCGCCCTTATCAACTCTACCTGAATGCACGGTTGTTCCACCGAGATCAAGACCAATAACAGTCATTGCGCCCTCCTTTTTTTCACCTTGGGTTCTCATCCCTAAATTTTTGTACCAACAGCTTGTTGATAAGTTAATATTGGTTACTAACGATGGGATAATAAAGGTGTGTGAACGAACTGATTTGCGTTAAAATTAAAATACTTCCGTGCTCATACCTGCATTCCTTTGGAATTACAGAACTATTAATATTGGCTGTATACAGGACCCATGGAACTTTGAGATTACCAATTTGGGTTAGAAGCTGGTATGCACTACATTATCATTGAAACCGCCAGACCCAATTCAAAATATGTCTGATTACTGCCCCATCCCATCCACACAATAAACCCACTCAACCCATTAAACTCATTAAACTCATAAACTCATAAACTCA